>NZ_JAJEQM010000020.1 GCF_020687385.1 Hominilimicola fabiformis | reverse complement strand
AAGACGACCGAACATTTATCCCTGTGCGTTTCGTCGCAGAGGCACTTGGTTTGGAAGTTGAATGGTTGGAATGATTACTTATTAAAAAACGGAAATATATTGAACCGACACCCAAAAGTCAGACCAAAATCTAACAGTTGGGATGTCGGTTTTTTTATAAAAATTTTTTCAAACAAAGACAAGATATAGTGCTTGCAATTGGTAAAAATACAAAATAATCTATTATGAACAATCAAAGAACTTTCTGTTAAAATTTTTTACTTGAAATTATAAGAAAAACAGTATATAATATAAAATGTATAGTGCGAGAGAGTGCCTATAAGGGAGAGGTGTCTATGTATAAGTTGAATGATATACATAATTCTGATGTCGGAAACAAAGGCAATTTTGAAAAAATGGTTATTTCCGAGGCGGACAGAGTTAAGCCTATTATCAAAGAACAATTTCTTAGAGAATACATTCTTGGTACGGGCGATACATATGAAATATTCAATATATATTGTAAGACGTTTGGCGTAGACCGTATGCTTGAAACAAGAATGATAATCATTAAACCGTCACAGCAAAGTGAAGATGAAGATATATTCTTCTTAAAAAACACTTCTGAGCAGTATATCGGTGAAGATAGATTATTATTAAGCACAACAATAAAAAATCATTTGTTTCTTATAACAACATTATTGGAACAGCAAGAGATTACATCGGTACTTGAGAAAATTCATAATACTATGAAAACGTGCTATGGATATGATGTTATGGCGGTATACAGCAAGATTGCGTCAATAGCTGATGCACCTGCGTCATACGAACGTCTGAAAAGATGTATGGGATATTCGTTTTACTCTGACAGCTGCGAGATTTTGTATGAAAACGATATTAAAATCAACGAAAATGCTGTTAGTGTACAAGCTGAATACGGCGCTATTGAACACGCCGTAAAAACCGGTGATATGGAAAAGCTGAAAATGCTTTTGAGCGGATTTTTTAAAACACTTGAAAAAGCAATGCCGACTCCGGCAGTTGCAAAAACGTATTGTTTGGAGCTTTACGTCTGTATAATTCGTTGTTGCAGTGTTGAAAAAATCGAAAAGTATATGAAAGGAATTGTTTCTGTTCAAGCGGCTAAAAAGCTTAGTGAGATTAAATCTTTCATTGAACAGAACGGTTTTGAAATCGCAAAAGCCAATGCACCGGAATCTAACAAAATATACAGTTCGCTTATTCGTGATACGATTAACATAATTGATGAGAATATCGAAAATGAAAATCTTTCGCTGCGATGGCTTGCCGGAACGATATTATATACGAATGTCGATTATCTCGGAAAGCTGTTTAAGAAAGAAACAGGCAAGAATTTTTCTCATTATGTTATGGAAAAACGTATGGAAATGGCGAAAGATCTCATAATAGAGGGTAAAAAGGACAGAATTTACGAAGTTGCAGAAAAAGTCGGTTACGGCTCAAATTCACAATATTTCAGTCAGGTATTTAAAAAATATACCGGAGTTTCTCCGCTGGAGTACAGGGAATTTGCAAGGTTGGCAAGAGAAAAAAATGAAGTAGGTTGAATTTATAAAAACAACCGAAAATAGTCCTTAAATTAGACAATTATAACTGATTTTTAACTGTTAATTGTATTGACAATGCTATATAATTGTCTGTGAGTTTCGTTAATAGAAATTGGAAAAATCCAATTTGTATTATATTTTTAAATTTTATGGAGGTATTCAAATGGGTAACAAGATGAAAAAACTAATCTGTGCGCTTTTGGCATCAGCAATGCTTGTAGGCTCAGTCGGCGTTGTCGGCTTTGCAGATGAAGATACAAACGCTGAAACAGTTGTAACAACTTCTGCAGAAGCAACAGAAAAACCTGCCGATGCAGAGGCAACAGAGGCTCCTGCCGGTGCAGAGGCAACAGAGGCTCCTGCTGTAACAGAGGCTCCTGTAGCTACAGTTGCTCCTACTACATCTGGTAGCAGCTATGATAACGACAGTTATTATGACAAGGCACTTTCACTATGTAGTGCACTTGGTATTATCACAGGTTATGAAGATGGTAGTGTAAAGCCTGATTCAAAGGTAACAAGAGCGGAAATGGCATCAATCGTTCTAAGAATGCTTGATTTAACATCAACATCTACATATCAGAACGGTTTTACAGATGTAACATCATCACACTGGGCTGCTGATCAAATTCAAACAGCTTTAGAGGCTAATATCATCAGCGGTATGGGTGACGGAACATTTGTTCCTGACGGCGAAGTTACATATGCTCAAGTATGTGTAATGCTTGTAAATGCTATGAACTATCAAGATGACGCTGAATATTACGGCGGATATCCTAACGGTTATATTAAGGTTGCAGGTATGTCAGACCTTGAAATCACAAAGAACGCACCGGGTGCGGCAGACGTTGCCTCAGACCGTGGCGTAGTTATCAAGATGGTGTATAATGCACTTCTTGGTCAATACAAGGAAATCAACGGCTATGAGAACGGTGCTCCTACTTACAAAGCTAACGGAACATTGGCAAAGGCTAAGTTTGACGTTATCGATAAGAAGGGTGTTCTTACAGCTACATCAAAGACAAGCGTATCTTCAACAGACGTTCAAGACGGTCAAATCGAAATCGTTTCAGATGAAGACGATGAAGCTAAGCTATTTGACTGTGACCTAACAGGTCTTGAAGATTACCTTGCTCAAAAGATTACATATTACTACAAGGAAAACAGCGGTCTTACACCAAAAGTTCTTGCAGTAACATATGACGCATCAAAGACAACAACATTCAAGGCTGATGCTGATGATATTCAAACAGTTGAAGGCTTTGATACAGATGAAGGTAAATTTAAAATTGACGGCGTAAGCAAGAAAAAGAACTGTGCCGGTGCATCAATCGTATATAACGGTAAGATTATATCAAAGAGCCAACTTGCAGAGTTAGGTGAATCAATCAATGACCTACTTCTTCCTGAAAAAGGTAACATCAGACTTGTAGACAGTGACAAGGACGATGTATTTGATGTTGTATTCGTAGATTCATATGAAACAATGGTAGTTTCAAGTGCAACAGACGAAAGAATCGTAGGTAAAGTAGCAGATGACGATAACTTCGGCGATACAAAGGCGCTAACAATCAAACTTGACGATTCAGAAGACAGAACAATCTCTGTTACAAAAGCAGGTAACGAGATCAGACTTAGAAACCTAAAGAAGAACGATGTAGCAACAATCAGAAGAAGTCTTGACGATACAGTTGTTGACGTTGTTGTAACAGGCGAAAGCTTTACAGGTTCGGCGTCAGGTATTTCAAAGAAGGTTGACAAGAGCTATGCTACAATCAACGGTACAAAGTACGATGTTGCAAACGTTGCAGTTGGCGATCTTGTAAGCGGTACACAATCAACATTCTATACAGATATGTTCGGTCGTATAGCTTATATTGAATCAGCAGGCGGAAGTGTTCTTCAATCAGGTGAAAAGTATGGTTGGATTATGAACGGCTATGACGCAGAAGACGGTAGCGGTTACATTATTGAAATGATGACTCAAGACGGTAAGTCAGCTGAATATAAGCTTGGTTCAAGTGTTGATTACTGGGCTCCTACAGCAACAGCTGCTACAACACTTTCTTCAAAAGAAGAGGCTAAGTCAACAATTTCAGCTCTTGTAAGTGCAAATTCATTTATGAAACTTTCATCTGATGCAAATGTTGCAATTAGACTTGTAAAGTATAAAGTTAATTCAAGTGGCAATATTACAAGATTATATTGTGCAGTTAATGCTAAAACAGTTTCTGATGACAAGGCTCTTAGAATTAATCCAACAAACTTAAAGAGTACTGCGGTTGTATCTGGTCTTGTTGGCGGATATAAGATTGGTGACGGTATTGTTGAAATGTCAGTTCCAAAGACTGCAGCAGATATGAAAAATGCAGACAACTATAAGGTTGGTACAGTAAATTCAGGTTCTTATGTGGTAAGAGAAAACGGTTCAAGTCGTGATTTCGTTGTTGGTCAATTTGAAAATACAAATGTTCCTACAATTCTTATCAACTTTACTTCAAGTGCGGATGCTCTTGCAGCAGTAAAGGATATTGATACGGCTGCTAACAATCCGACAATGGTCGTTAATGAAATTGAAACTGGTGTTGATGATGATGACAACACAGTTTACACAATCAATGGTTACTTTAATGGTGCAGAAGTATCTCTTACAACAACAAAGAATGCTGTTTTAGGTAAGTTGAATAACAAGGGTAAGAATAACGGCATTATTGCAGACCAGGGTGGTAGCAAGTTCTATTCAACAACAGATATTTGGAATGCACAATCTGGTGCTAAATTGACTGATTACTTATCAGAGGGCGATTATATTCTTTATGATGGTGGAGATAGAATTGTCTTGGTACTTGACGCAGATGATGTGTATAAACAAGTATATGAAGGTAAGACTGTAGCCGATGCTCTACCGTTTGGTGCATATAACCAATTTATTGCTCGTAATATGATGGTATATGGTGCAGTGCTTTCATCAGATCTTGATGATGAGGCTAAGGTTGAAATTGATGCAAGTGCATTGAATACTCTTCAATTCGACTCATCAAAGCTTATGGATACTATTGAAATCAATATAAAGACCGGTAAGGCTTCTATTGATACAGACGGTAGTGAGATTTCAGATCTTGAGCCATATGATTCTGAAACAAAAACAGGTGATTATGCAATAGCAAGATTCTGTGATAAGGGTGCTCTACAAGAAATCGTTATTTACAGATTTGTAAACTAATTTCTGAAAATAATAATAAAATAACGGACGCGAATGCGTCCGTTATTTTTATAGCGAAATAAAATATAAGATTGCAATTATAATACAACAATATTACATTTTGGTTACATTTCACAAAATTCACTTATTACGATTGTATATTATTGATAAAGCGGAAAAAATAATAAGTTTTATTGTGCAAAATGTTACGCAAAAGACTTGCAAAGTATAGGTGTTTTGTGATAAAATAATAATGTACAGTTAAAGATATTAATTTACAATTTGTCTGTGCGGTAAACAGCACAAAAACACAGAAAAAAGTCTTTACAACAAGACTTATATGGTGTATAATAAAGACAAAACAAAATAAAACCAAAAAAAACAAAGAAAAGAGGGAAAACAAATGTATAAGTCTGACTTTGAAATTAAGAAAGAATTATGCGAAATCGGAAGGAGAATTTATAATGACGGTTTTGTTGCCGCAAATGACGGTAACTTTTCAGTCAAAATTGATGACAACAATTACTATGTTACACCGACAGGCGTAAGTAAGGGTTTCATGACTCCTGAAATGATTTGTAAAGTTGATGGACAAGGTAATATAAAAGAGGCTAACGGCCCTTGGAAACCTTCATCAGAATTCAAAATGCACTTGAAGGTTTATCAGCAAAGACCGGACGTAAATGCCGTTGTTCATGCTCATCCTCCGATTGCAACTTCATTTGCTATCGCAGGTATTCCGCTTGACAAGCTAATTATGCCGGAAGCTATCATCTTCCTTGGTGCAGTGCCAATCGCACAATACGGTACACCGTCAACAATGGAAATTCCTGAATCACTTGAACCATATCTTCAAGATTATGATGCAATTCTACTTGCAAACCACGGTGCACTTTCATTCGGTTGTGACCTAAACACAGCATTCTTCAGAATGGAATCAACAGAATTTTACGCAAAGCTACTTTTCTATGCAAGAATGCTTGGCGGTGAAAAGGAAATCCCTTGCGGTGAAGTTAAGAAACTTGTTGAACTTAGAAAGCAATTCGGCGTTCCGGGTAAGCACCCTATGGAAAAGCTTTGTCCGGGTTGTTATGAAGGTGACGATACTTGCTCAATGTCACCGACAGAGGCTAATGAAAAGTACGGCGTAGAATCATCAGCCGCTTATCATGGTTTCCAACCGCTTCCTTCACAGGTTTGCCCGACTCCTTCATCATCAAATAAGGATATGGAAAGCCTTGTTGCAGAAGTAACAAAGAAAGTTATGGAACAACTTAATAAATAAGTAACGGAGAAACATCATGAAAACTATTGATGAACTTGTCGATGAGTTGGCAGTACGCCTTAACTCTGGACAAACCGTTAAACAAAAAAAAGTCGCAAAACCTGTTTCTGCTCCTAAACCGACGGAGGTTAAACCGGAAGTGAAAAAAGAGTGTAAAAAACAATGTAAGTGCGGCGGAAATTGCAAACATGAAAGTCCCGAAAAGATGACTATTGCTATGGCGAAAGAACTTGCCGAGGCAGTTGAAAAAGCGGCGACGATTTTGGGAGTTAAAGTGGTTGTTGCAATTCGTGACGAGGGTGCAAATCTTGTACTTCTTCACGCAATGGACGATAGTTACATAGCAAGCGTTCAGGCGTCACAGGATAAGGCTTATACAGCCGTAGCACTGAAAATGCCTACACATATCGCACTTGATGAATCAAGAGGCGGTTCGCTTGACGGACTTACAAACGGAAACGGAATATTGCTGTTGGGCGGAGGTTATCCGCTTAGAACAGACAAAAAAATATACGGCGGAATCGGAGTTTCAGGCGGCACAAAAGAACAAGATACAACTCTTGCAATGGTTGCCGACGCGTATTTTAAAGCCCGATTTGCTTGAGGAGGTTGGAAAAGTTAATGGTAGATGAAAAGCAAGTAAGCGAAATCGTTAAAAACGTTATTGCCGGAATGGATATTTCATCATTCGATAACAAGCCTGCAAGAAAGCAGCTTGGTGTATTCGATACAATGGAAGAGGCCATTGCAGCTTGTAACAAAGCTTACACGACCTTTAGACATTATAATAAAGAACAAAGGGAAAATATTATAAAGGAAATCAGACGTCTTACTCATGAAGAGGCTGAACCAATGGCTAAGTTGGCTGTTGAGGATACTAAAATGGGTAATGTTTATCACAAGATTTTAAAGCATCACCTTGTTGCCGATAAAACTCTTGGTACATCTGACCTTGAAACCCGTGCACTATCCGGTGACAGAGGTCTTACACTTGTTGAGATGGCTCCGTTCGGAATTATCGGTGCAATCACACCGTCAACAAACCCAAGCTGTACAGTTATTTGTAACAGTATCTGTATGCTTGCAGGCGGTAACGGTGTTATATTCAATCCGCACCCGCACGCAAAGAGAATTTCAGCATATGCTGTTGACCTTGTCAACAGAGCTATTCTTGCGGCAGGCGGTCCGGAAAATATCGTATGTACAGTAAAAGAACCGACAAGAGAAACTTCTGCTAAGATGGTTAATGACCCATCAGTAAGAATGCTTGTTGCAACAGGCGGTCCGGGCGTTGTTAAAATGCTGCTTTCAAGCGGAAAGAAAGCTATCGGCGCAGGCGCAGGTAACCCTCCTGTTGTTGTTGATGATACTGCCGACATTCCAAAGGCGGCTAAAGATATTATCGACGGATGTACATTTGATAACAATCTTCCTTGTATCGCTGAAAAAGAATGTTTCGTAATGAAAAATGTTGCGGACGAGCTTATTCAGAATATGTTGAAGAACGGTGCTTACCTAATCAATGCGGCACAAGTTAAACAACTTGAGGATGTTGTCCTTGTTTGGTCAAAGCCTAAAAAAGAGGGCGAACAGCCAAAACGTGTTATCAATAAGGATTGGGTTGGACGTGACGCAAAGAAGATTCTTGCTCAAATCGGTATCAATGTCGGTGACGATATTAGATGTATCATTTGTGAAACAGAGTTTTCACAGGCATTTGTTCAGACAGAACTTATGATGCCGATACTTCCTATCGTCAGAGTAGATACATTCGACGAGGCTGTTGAAATGGCTGTTAAGGCTGAACACGGCAATCGTCACAGCGCTCATCTTCATTCAAAGAATGTTGACCATATGACACAATATGCAAAAGCAATCTGTACAACAATATTTGTTAAGAATGCTCCGTCATATGCAGGTATCGGCTTTAACGCTGAAGGTTGGACAACCTTTACTATTGCCGGTCCGACAGGTGAGGGTATCACTTCTCCGAGAAGTTTTACACGTCAGAGAAGATGCGTACTTTCAGACGCACTTAATATCATATAAAAAGGAGTGAAAACCTTGAATATAAACGAAAATGATGTAGCAAAGCTTGTACAACAGGTTTTGCAAGAAATGACAAGCGGTGCTCCTGCATCAGCTCCAAAAGCACAAGCAGCTCCGAACGGTGACATTCCAAAGACTGCAAAAGTTGCTATGATGACAGAATTAAAGCACTTTGAAATTCAGGAATACCCAATCCCTGAGTTGGGTGATGACGATATTCTTGTAAGAGTTGAAGGCTGCGGTGTTTGCGGTACAGATGCTCACGAATATAAGAATGACCCATTCTCACTTATCCCTGTTGTTCTTGGACACGAGGGTACGGGTGAAATCGTAAAGATGGGTAAAAACGTTAAGAAAGATAGCGCAGGTAAGCCTTTAAACATCGGTGATAAGGTTGTTACTTGTATGATTTTCAAAGACGATCCTGATATTACAATGTTTGACCTTAATAAGCAAAATGTAGGCGGTGCAGACGTTTACGGACTTCTTCCTGATGATAACGTTCACCTAAACGGCTGGTACAGTGACTACATTCTTATCAGAGGCGGTTCAACAGTGTTTAACGTAAGCGACCTTGATCTTGATTCAAGAATTCTTATCGAGCCATGTGCGGTTTTGGTACACGCTGTTGAAAGAGCAAAGACAACTAACATTTTGAGATTTAACTCAAGAGTTGTTGTTCAGGGTTGCGGACCTATCGGTCTTATCTGTATAGCAGTTCTACGCACAATGGGTATTGAAAATATCGTTGCAGTTGACGGTAATGAACAAAGACTTGCATTCGCTAAGAGAATGGGTGCCGGTGAAACAGTTAACTTTATGAACTACAAGGGTATCGATAACCTTGCAAATGCTGTAAAGGACGCTTTCGGCGGACATCTTGCGGATTTTGCATTCCAGTGTACAGGTTCGCCTGTTGCTCACAGCAATATCTATAAGTTCATCAGAAACGGCGGCGGACTTTGTGAACTTGGTTTCTTTATCAACGGCGGTGACGCTACAATCAATCCTCACTTTGACCTTTGCTCAAAGGAAATTACGCTTGTAGGCTCATGGGTATATACTCTTAGAGATTATGCTACAACATTTGATTTCTTAAAGAGAGCAATCGCAATCGGATTGCCTATTAAGGAACTTATTACACACAGATTCCCACTTGAAGAAATGAACGAGGCACTTGAAACAAACCTTGCTCAGAAGGGATTGAAAATAGCTTACGTCAGAAAAGACTTAATCTAAACCTCGGAAGAAAGGCTGAATAAGTATGAATGACGCAATAGGAATTATAGAAATGTTCGGATTTGTTACTGCGATAACAGCGGCAGACGCGGCTGCAAAAGCTGCAGACGTTAAAGTTATTGCAATCGACTCAAATAAGCCGGCAAACGCCGATTCGGTAGAAGTACCGCTTATTATGGCTGTCAAAGTTCAAGGCAGTGTCAGTGCCGTTACTGCGGCGGTTGATGCGGCTGCAAGAACAGCGGAGAGCATATCCGGACTTATAAATAAGCACATAATTGCAAGACCAACCGACGATTCGCAAAAAATGGCGAACCGAACAAGTGTCGGCAGAGATAAGGTAGGTCATATACCAAATAACGCGTAGCGTAAATTTAAGGAAAGGAATGATATAGGAGTGCAGGCATTAGGATTTATCGAAACAAGAAGTCTTACCGCTTCTATTGAAGCTTCCGACGTTATGACCAAAACCGCTGACGTATGGGTAGTCGGAACTGAGAAAATCGGCTCAGGTCTTGTGAATGTAGTGATTCAAGGCGATGTTGACGCTGTTACGGCGGCTGTTAAAGCCGGTGAGGCAGTGGCAAAAGAAATCGGAGAGGTTTATGCAGTTAATGTAATTCCTCGTCCGCATGATGACATTGCCAAAATCCTGCCTTCGATTTAAGTAGGAGGTTAGCAGATGGAATATTCATTAGGTTTGGTTGAGGTTTCAGCGTTGGGAAATGCTATTATAATGCTTGACGATATGCTGAAAGCGGCTGATGTTGAGTTTGTTGCGACAGAGCGTAAGCTTGGAGGCAGACTTGTAACAATAGTCGTAAGAGGCGAACTTACTTCCGTAAAAGCGTCAGTTGACGCCGGTGTGGCAAGAGCTACAAAGGACGGATGTTTGAAAGCGTCACAGGTTATAGCAAGACCTCATCATGAGATATTTAAGTTCTTGCATCTTGACGAGGAGGAGAAAAAGCCTAACTCGGAAATTGCGGGAACACACGTCGGAGCGATAAAAGAAACTCCGGTTAAGGCTGAAAAACCAAAAACAGTTGAGAAATCAACAGAAACGGAAAAGACTGCGAAAACAACTGCCGAAAAGAAACCGGCAACAAGAAGACGCGGTCGTCCGAAGAAAACACAATAATTAAGTTCTAATTTGCACATTGGTGCTTTTAGATAAATAAATTAAGTAAAAAAGGGCATTTGCCCAAGAAAAAATAGGAGGAAATTTAAAATGGCAGTAGAAGCATTAGGTATGGTAGAAACAAGAGGTCTTGTAGCAGCAATCGAGGCAGCAGATGCTATGGTTAAGGCTGCAAACGTTACACTAATCGGTACAGAAAGAATCGGTTCAGGTCTTGTAACAGTTATGGTAAGAGGCGACGTTGGTGCAGTTCAGGCTGCAACAGACGCAGGTGCTGCAGCAGGTTCAAGACTTGGTGAACTTGTATCAGTTCACGTAATTCCTCGTCCACACAGTGACGTTGAAAAGATTTTACCTGCTGTTTGATTTAGTAAGTAAAAATTCTTATGTAGAAATACATAAGGCGAAGTATGGACGTTAAGTCCGATTCCGACATGGCTGACGGGGAAATTTAATTTTCCCGTCACAGCTATGGGGAATGAAACCTCAATTTTTAGGAGGAAAAAGGAATGGACAACAATTTGCAAGATATGATTGCTAAGGCAGTTGTAGATATTATTAAGCAAAAAGAAGATAATAAAGGAATAAAAGTCGGCGTGTCGGCAAGACATGTTCATTTATCACAGGAACATTTGGAAATTCTTTTCGGTAAGGGACACGAACTTACTGTAAAGAAAATGCTAATGGGTGATCAGTTTGCTGCAGAAGAATGTGTAACATTGGTAAGTCCGTCACTTCGTACAATCGAGGGTGTTCGTGTACTTGGTCCTGTCAGAAAACAATCACAAGTTGAAATTTCAAGAACAGATACCTTTAAATTAAAGGTTAGTCCGCCTGTACGTCCTTCAGGCGAGTTAAAGGGCAGTGCGCCGATGGCGTTGGTTGGTCCAAAGGGCAGTATATTTTTAAATGAAGGCTGTATCATAGCCAACAGACACATACATATGACTCCTGCAGAGGCAGAAAAGTATGGAATTAAGGATAATGACATCGTTGATGTTGAAATCCAAAACTCAAAACCGACACGTTTCTATAACGTTCAGGTCAGAGTTAGAGAAGACTTTAATACGGAAATGCACATCGATACTGATGACGCAAATGCCTGTGCAATAAAGACAGGCGACAGAGTTGTGATTTTAGAAAAATAACCATATTAGGCTTTTTGTCTAATAAGAGGATTGATAATAATGATTATTGGCAGAGTATATGGAAGCGTTGTATCAACTCATAAACTTGAAGGTTTGGTGGGATATAAGTTTATGCTTGTACAATGTATTGAAAATAAAAATCTTGTCGATAAGTTCCTTGTAGCAGTTGACGGAGTCGGCGCCGGTATCGGTGAGGACGTTATAATTACTACGGGTAGCAGTGCGAGAGTTGCAATCGGTGATGCAAATTCACCAGTTGACGCAACGATTGTCGGTATACTTGACGAGAAACAATGCTGATTAAATTCAGTAAATAAACCCACATAATAACTCTTTGGGGAGGAAGAAGCAAAATGACATTTGAAGAGCTTCAGAAAATTGTATATGATGCAGGTATAGTCGGTGCCGGTGGTGCCGGATTCCCTACTCACAGAAAAATTTCAGACAAAGTAAAACAGATTATAGTGAATGCGGCAGAATGTGAACCATTGATGATGGTTGACCATCACATTTTGGAACATCACCTTCAGGCACTTGTTGATACACTTAATGTACTAATTGATACAATGGGTGCAGATGAGGCAATTATCGGTATTAAGGGTAAGAATATGCACCTTTTGGATACAAAAATTGTTGCATCACTTGAGGGTACAAAGGTAAGAATTAAGGAAATCCCTGACATTTATCCTGCCGGTGACGAAGTTGTACTTACATATGAAACAACAGGCAAGATTATTCCGGAGGGAGCAATCCCTGTAATGGTCGGAGTAATGGTTATTAACGTTGAAACTGTTTATAACATTCACTGTGCAATTACAAACGGTCAGCCTGTTACTCAAAAGTATGTAACAATCGGCGGTGACGTTGATGAGGATATTACAGTTAAAGTTCCTGTCGGAATGAAGATTAAGGCGTTGCTTGAGGCAACAGGACACGGTGACCTTGACGGTAAGGCTGTTATTAACGGCGGTCCTATGATGGGAAGACTTGTTGATTTGGAAAACGATTCAGTTACTAAGACAACTAAGGGACTTCTTATATTCCCTGAAACTCATTCTATCATTCAACGTAAGAGAATGCCAATTTCAATGACATTAAAGCGTGCGTCTGCAGCTTGCTGTAACTGTACAATGTGTAGTGATATGTGTCCGAGAAACTTGCTTGGATATAATATCAATGTGCATAAGACAGTTCGTGCGGCATCGCACAGTGAAGTTACAGATTCAGAAAGCTTTTTGCAGTCGGCTCTATGCTGCGGTTGCGGTGTCTGTACCGTTATCGGTTGTCAGCAAATGCTTGACCCGCAGAAGATTTCAATGGACGTCAAAGGTGCTCTTGGAAGAAAGGGTCTAAGACGTCAGAATAATCAAGCGCCACAACAGGTAAGACCTGAAAGAGCGTCAAGACTTGTATCTTCGTCTGTTCTGATTGACAGACTGGGAATAAGAAAGTATGTTAAAGCACACGTTGAAAGAAAGTATATAGACTTTGCTCCAAACGAAGTTTATATCGAACTTAAACAACACGTTGGTAAGCCGGCAAGTGCTACTGTAAAGGTCGGCGATACAGTTAAAGTTGGTGACGTTGTTGCTCAAACAGCATACGAGGACCTTGGTACAACAATGCACGCAAGCATTGACGGCAAGGTTAAGGCAGTCACAGACAGATTTGTTATTATTGAAAGATAGTGGGTGAGAGATGATGAATTCAATAGGATTAGTTGAAGTAAAAAACGTATCTAAGGGTATTGTTGTAACTGATGAAATGCTAAAGAGTGCGGGTATCGTGCTTATAAGTTCAGGTTCGGTTTGTCCGGGTAAATTTGTCACAATCGTAGGCGGAGAACTTTCTGCTATTCATGCGGCTGTTGACAGAGCGGAACTTATCGCAGAAGATGCACTTATTGATAAATTTGTAATAGGTAATCTTGGTGATAACGTATTTGAGGCAATTTGCGGAACAGCCGATGTTAAGGAAAAGAAAGCATTCGGTATTGTTGAAACATTTACTGCCGCAAGTGCAATTCAAGCAGCCGACGCTGCTGTTAAAGCCGGTGACATCGAACTTATCGAAGTTCGTGTGGCTCGTGGTTTGGGCGGTAAATGCTTTGTTTCAATGACAGGTGATGTTGCAGACGTTAAAGCAGGCGTTGAGGCAGGAGCAAGAATTGCGACTGAACAAGGCGTGCTTATCAATACAGAAGTTATTGCTAATCCACATCCTGAATTGTGGGAAGCTGTACTTTAATTTGATTTTACGGCTTACAAAGGTACTGCGTATGCAGTACCTTTTTTACGTCTAAATCCAGACAAATTCGATTGTGTAGCGTAAATGTTTATATAATCGTATTTATGTGCGAAAGTATAGTAATATTAAATTACTAATTAGATTTGCCGAAAATGTGATACCATCACACTTCCCGCGGAGCGTGTGAGTTGAAATTTTAGATTTTTTGTTTATATTTTAAATTATTAAATGTATAATGTTAATATGAGATGATACAATAGAAAGGATGATTTATATGCTTACAACAGTAGAAAAAATAAAAGTAATTATGAAACGCAATAATTTTACAATGACTGAATTGGCCAATCAATTAAATTGCTCAAGACAGAATTTGTCAAATAAAATGTCGCGTAATAATTTTGACGAAAGGGAATTGACCGCCATTGCCAATGCTCTTGGTTGTGAACTTGAAATTAATTTTGTAAATCGTGAAACAGGTGAAAAGATTGAATTATAACAAAAATTCTGATTTTTCTTGCATACAAAAAAGCACGTCTAAAAATGTGCTTTTAATCTTCGTCAAGGTATGCATATTTATCTGACATTGCTTCCGTTATTTCTTCTTCTGTTAAGCTATCAATTATTCTTTGAATTGCTCGTTCATTTTCTTCAGGTGTTCCGTCTAATTTGGTTGATGGTTTAAGTTCTTTCATTCTAAATCACTCTTAACTGTCTGTATTCTCTTTTATTATACCATATTTTTTGACATTTGCAACAGATTTTAATGCATTTTTAACTCGTATGTCATATTTAGAATCGCACTTAACCATATGACATTATAACTACATTGGGTGAAAACATATTTTAATATGATTTTAATATATGATTTACAAATTCGTTAGGCAACTTTGCATTGTATTTTTCTACGTAATATATTAGTTCATCACTCCATACGTATTCGTTATCGCCTAAAACACGATTTTCATATGATATGGTATCGCCCGTAAATATATCACGCAAAATATCTAAACGTACAAAGATAAATGTTTCTTTTTTTAGATAATTCAATATTTGTTCCTTGTTTTCATATTCGACATCAGATATATTACTATGCAAACTTTCTAAACAACTATTACAACCGTTTAATTCTTTAAATCCTATAAGTTTCATATTTTAATCATTCCTTATATCATAATTTTAATTAGTACCACATTACCAAACGCTCATTCGGTGTATATGACGGATCTTTTTTTATGTCGTATAATATTCTTTCTAAACCGTTTATTGCCATACGAGTATATGTGTCGCTAAAACCTATCACACTTCTCACATCAATTTCTTTTGTCACTCTATTCATTTTAATATGACCGCATTCAGAGCTGCATTCAGGTATATAATCAGCCTCAATATATGCATCAGTAATTTTAATGTTTTTTAATTTTAACATAATACATTTCACTACCTATTTCGTTAAATTATATTTACCGTACGTCAGACTGTTTTCGTTCCACAGGAGTGTATGAGTAAAAAGTAGGGAAGAAAAACTAAGTAAAATCGCGTCTATAATCGGTTGGTTTTTGATTGGTATTCTTTTTAAACTGTGATATAAAGTTACTTGTATCAAGGAACCCGCATTCTTCGGATATTTCGGAGATTGATTTATTTGTTGTACGCAAAAGCAATTTTGACTTATTTATTCTATAATTCGTTAAATAATTATACGGAGTTGTACCCATAATCCTACGAAAAAGGCGGATAAAATGATATTTTGAAATATGGATATTCTGTATCATATCATCAATGGATATTGAATCGGAGTAATTATTTTGAATAAAATCAATTACTACATTAATATCATCCGAATGTTGACGTTTTTGACTTTTTTGCTCATTTTCGATTGTGTAAATAACAAGTGTATTCAGAACATCATGTATTTGCGAAGAAGTGGAAATACTGCTGAGAACATCATTTTTTGTTACGTTACATATAAGCTCCGACAGCTGTTGTTCAAAACTCAAAAAGTCTTTTACGGAAATAATATTTACCGCGTTAGGGTAGAGAATATCAAACATTGCCGCCACTGCACTGCCTTTTAAATGAATCCATATAAATTCCCATTCTTCGTTATTTGAAAAGTATTTATGATAATTATGACAATTTATCATAACGGCATTGTGAGGAAGAGCGGCCAAAGAAACTTTGTCACTCACAACCGTACCGCTGCCTTTTATTGTGTACAATAAAAGATAACTGTCGTGTTCGTCACGTTCCACTTTATAATCAGCCTCTGCACGAAAATGACCTGCCTCGGTTATGTAAAAAGGCAATGTCAATGTAAGCGGGGTAGGGGTGGCGGTGTACCAAAGTGAATTATCTGTTATTTTTTCTTCGTATTTTGACATATGGCTCTACCTCCTTTTTTTATTCTAACACATATTAAACTTTAAAGCAATAATTTCATATTAAATGTACAAAAAAAGCAAGCCACGTGAATAGCTTGCTTTTATATGTTTTATTTATCTTGTTACGATGTCAACAGGAACATTAAAGATTTTAGCAACCTTTAAGATTGTATCGATATGTCTGCCTGTAGCGGCTGCAAAGTGGTGAGTAGGACCGCATTCGCTCCAACGGTTTACAAATTCTCTTGCTCCGCAAGTGAAACGTGTTCTCATATTTGTATCACCGAATGAAAGAATCTTACCTTCTTCATTTACGCCCTCTGCAACGATAAACTTAAAGTGACCGTCACCGTCTTGTGTAATTGCAAGATAAGTAACAGGACCTGTGTACGGATAGAATTGAGTAAGGTAACCGCCGCCTGTTTTACCGTGGAATACCTTAACAATCTTCATTGTAGGTTTTTTATCTGAAATATCAGCATCACCCGAACCGCTGTGACCGATGATTGCAATATCGTCGTTAAAGTCGATTGAATACATTTCAGCAAGCTGACCTGTACCTGAGATAGTCTTTAGGATACTCATAGCCATAGCAACTTTCATATCACCCTCAACGGCACAAGCTGTACCTTGCTTAATAAGCATTGAGAATGCAGGGATAAGCATACTGTCAAGTACGCCGGCTTTACCTTGAGCGTAACCGTCATAGTGAGATGCGATTAAGCCAAGATGTTCGTCCTTAACCCATTGCTCAAAAGCAACAACGTATTTAGCCATATCCCAAACTTCTTCGATACTTCCGCCGCCTTCGATGTCGAATGTATCAAGAATATCTTGAGCCTTTGCACGAATTGCATCTTCGTCTGTGATGTTGTCAGCGATTGCCCACATCTTTTCCCAGTCGAACTGCTTTGTATATAGGTGCATTCTTCTGTATAGGTTTGATTCGTCAATGTAAAGGTCCATCATACCCGGATAAGGTCTGCCGATTTGAGCGATATTTGTATCTCTGAATCTTCTTCTAACCTGAGCTGCACGGCACCAATCGTCGATTTCAGCCTGTACACCAGGGTCGCCGCCTTCAACAACGCCTGTGATTACAGCGTGTCTTTTGCCGTATCTTTCAAGGTCTGCAACCATTTCGCCGACTGCACCGCAGGCATAACCTTCGCCAAGCCATGACGCTATATCAGTGTGGTCATAATCCAAAGCCTTTAGCTTTTGAATATTTACAAGAACAACCGGTACATCAAGGTCTTTTACTGCCGGTAGCATATTGTATGATGTTGCATATGTAAGTAACTGAAGAAATACCAAGTCAACGTCTGCGGCACGGAATAAATCTCCTGCTGCTTGTGACTGCTCCTTTGTTGTTACCATTCCGCCGTCGATTATTTCGACAGTGTCAGGAAGTGTTTTCTTGAACGCATCGTATTGAGCTTCAAATTCAGGTACCAATGATGGGAACTGAGGTAGATAAGCTCCTAATGCAATAGAAAATACGCCTACTTTAGCCTTTGTTTCAACTAACATTACTCTCTTCCTCCATTAATTAAATATTTAATTATTTTTCCGAAAAACAATAGCAAATCATACAATTTGACTGCCACGCACTGCTTTTCTCTCTATAAGATTTATTATACAATAAATGCAATAATACGTCAAGCGTTTGGGGCAATAAAAAAACCGCATAAAGCGGTTTTTAAAATATATTATTTACTGTTTAAACGATTTAACTCTTCCATAGAAATTGTGCGAGTATGTTTTGTATGTGACCATTCGGTTTTGTTTTTACCGATCATACCTTGAATTGCGATAGGCACCCAAGTGAAGTTATACAAAATATATGTGAAGTAGTAAAATACCATTTTTGGCTTAAATTCGCGGCGTTCATACCATATAACGAACGGTGTATAGCAGAACTGCAAAATAACGATTACGTTCCACAGCCACGAATTACCGAATATGTATGAAAGCTGAATGAATCCTAAGTCACCGTCGGGGTGAAATGTTTGTGCATATGCGAAGAATGTAATGATACCTGTTGCGATAATTCTTATCGGCTGAACAAGATATACAGCACAGTCAATACACGAAAGTTTTCTCTCTTTAATGCCTTTTTTGATAAGTTTAAAGAAATATCTTGATGCAACGTCACAATGTCCTTGCATCCAACGAACTCTCTGACGCCACGACTGTTTTAAGGTCAAAGGTTTTTCGTCGTAAACAACAGCGTCGTAAGCGAATGCCACACGTGTGTCGTTAAGAGAAAGTTTCATTGTAAATTCCATATCTTCCGTAAGACAGGTTGCACCCCAACCGAGTTTCTTTAAAGTGTCAAGTGCGATTATAAAGCCTGTACCCGAAAGTTCACAGCAAAGACCGAGTTTGTATCTTGAAAGCTGAAATATACGGTTTACACTCCAAAAACAGAATGAATAAGCTGCCGTAATCCAAGAATCGTATGGGTTTTTGCTGTCAAGGAAACCTTGAACAACCTTAAAGCCTTGATTTGCACGTTCATTCATAGCTTTTAGATAATTTTTATCAACAAGGTTGTCCGCGTCAAATACCGATATATAGTCGTATTGTTCGTCCATTTTATAAAGCTTGTCGAACATCCATTCAAGCGCGTGTCCCTTACCTCTAAGCTCCGGAACGTTTCTTACATATACAAGTGCACCGGCATCTTCAGCCGCTTTTGCGGTATTGTCGTCACAATTATCGGCAATTACAAAAATATCATATGCGTCATCGGGATAGTCAAGCTGTTTCAAAGATTCAACCATATTACCGATAACGACTTCCTCATTATGTGCAGATATTATAAGTGCAAATTTATGTGTTTTGTCGGAAATTTTCTTATTCTTGTCTTTTATCGGCAAAAATCCCGTAATTCCGACTATAAGATAGTAAATACCGATTGACAAAGAAAATACCTGTAAAATTATGCTAAATACAGTCAAAAACATACTGCCGTCTGACATTAAATTACCCCCTATAAAATATTCATAGCCTATTTTACTATCTTTGGCTGAAAAAAGCAATATATTTATGATATTTTTTGCAAATTCTATAATTATTTCTAAATAAATAAATTATATATGGGTAATTTTTTAGTATGGCAGAGATGAAATTATAATATAAAGGCAGGTGCATATAATAGATAATACTGAAAAGAATGCTATAAGCTCGCCTTTCAGACGTGAAGATTTTTGACGGCGGGTATAGTTTGAAACCGCTATACATTTACTGTTTTTTAACTGTTGTGTATTCATAATAAAACTTGTCCTTTTTGTGAAATTAATTATATATATAAAGTATATGAAATAAATTTACAATATATTCCAATTATTTTCGCGAAAAGTGAAATATTTGTAAACATACTTAAAAAGGGGTTTAAAATTTTAGATTGATATGGTATAATAACTTCAAAAATTGTGTATTTTCAGCGGTAAAACCGTTTTAAGATATATAGAAAGGAAAAAAGTGATGACATTATGTGCAAAATGTAAGAAAAACCCTGCGGTTTTCTTCATTACAAAAATGGAAAACGGAAAGACCACAAGCGAAGGACTTTGTCTGTCATGTGCAAAAGAGCTGGGGATTGCTCCGATTAATCAAATGATAGATAATTTCGGTGTGTCTGACGAAGAACTTGAAAATATAAATAATCAGATGTCCGAATTTATGGAGAGTATGGAAGGTATGCCTGGTATGGACGGCGATTTGTCGGAAATGCTCGGACAGATTTCGGGCGGTGAGGACGACGAAGGCGGTGCGGCTACCGCTCCTCTTGATGCGTTTAAAGATTTCTTTAATAATCTTGGCTCTAACTCAAACAGTGACGAAAGTACCGAGGAGAATAAAAAGTCGAAAGACAAAAAGCAGTCGAAGAAAAAACAGAAAAAGACCATGCTTGATACTTACGGCACAAATCTTACCGAAAAAGCCGCAAGAGGCGAGGTTGACAGAGTTGTAAACAGAGATGCGGAGATTGAACGTGTAATTCAGATTTTGAACAGACGTTCAAAGAATAATCCAGTTCTTTTGGGTGAGCCGGGTGTAGGTAAAACTGCCGTTGCAGAGGGCTTGGCTTGCAGAATATATGAAAAGAATGTTCCGCCTAAACTTTTTGAATATCAGCTTTATTTGCTTGATTTTACGGCACTTGTGGCAGGTACGCAGTTCAGAGGACAGTTTGAGGCAAGACTGAAAAGTCTTTTAAACGAGGCTGCCGAAAGAGGTAACGTTGTACTTGTAATTGATGAAATTCATAATATCGTTGCGGCAGGTGACGCAGAAGGGGCAATGAGTGCGGCGAATATTCTGAAGCCGGCACTTGCAAGAGGTGAAATTCAGATAATCGGTGCGACAACTCTTACAGAGTACAGAAAACATATAGAAAAGGATTCCGCACTTGAAAGACGTTTCCAACCTGTTCTTATCGACGAGCCTTCTATTGACGAAAGTATCGAGATTTTGAAAGGTATTAAGGATTATTACGAAAATTACCATTCTGTAAAAATTTCTGACGATATAATTGAACAGGCGGTAAGGTTGTCGGAAAGATATATAACAGACAGATTTTTGCCTGACAAGGCTATTGACGTAATAGACGAAGCAGGTTCAAGAGTAAATCTTAAAAATAAGGCACTTTATGACGTTAAATTGTTGGAGGACAGACTTGATGTCATAGAGGAAGATATTGAAACGGCTACCGATGATGGCGATTTTGAAAAAATAGCCAACTTAAAAACAGAAAAACTTAAAGTTGAAAAAGACATTGAAACGGCTGAAAACGAGGCTAAAAAAGCAGAGATTACGTTTGACGATATTGCGGCTGTTATCGAGGGGTGGACAAAAATTCCCGTACATCGCTTGACGGAGGACGAATCTACAAAACTTCTTAATCTTGAATCGCGTATTCATGAGCGGGTTATCGGTCAGAATGAGGCTGTTGAGGCTGTTTCGCGTGCGATAAGACGCGGCAGAGCCGATATTACTACAAGAAAACGTCCTGTATCGTTTATATTTGCAGGCCCGACAGGTGTCGGAAAAACAGAACTTGTTAAGACGATTGCGGAAGTTATGTTTGATAACGAAGAATCACTTATCAGAATTGATATGTCGGAATATATGGAGAAACATTCGGTTTCGAAATTAATCGGCTCACCTCCGGGATATGTCGGATATGATGATGCCGGTCAGCTTACAGAAAAGGTTAGAAGAAAGCCGTATTCCGTAATATTGCTTGACGAAATCGAAAAAGCACACCCTGAAGTGTTTAATTTGTTCTTGCAAATTCTTGATGACGGACGTGTTGCGGACAGTCACGGTAAAATAGTTAATTTTGAAAATACCATTATTATAATGACAACAAATGCTGGCTCTGAATTTAAGTCGGCGGCGGCAGGGTTTAACTCGAATGATGAAGTTAAACTTGACGATAATGTGGATAAGAGTTTAAAACAGTTCTTTAAGCCTGAATTCCTTAACAGAATTGACGAAATTGTAACATTCAAACCGCTTACAAAGGAAAATCTAAGACAGATTATTGACCTATTGCTAAAGGATATCCACGCAAAACTTGCGGAAAAAGACGCAAAACTTGTTGTTACCGATGAAGCGAAGGAGCTTATCTTGGAAAAGGGTTACGATAAGCGATACGGTGCAAGACCGCTTAAGAGAGCAATCCAAAAACTTTTGGAGGATAAACTTTCAATCTTGTCGCTTACAGGTCAGATTACATCGGGCTGTGTGATCACCGCCGACAGAAAAGACAACGAAATCACACTTACGGCAGTTTCAAACTTGCTTGAAAATTAGTATGATTTTCCTGTGATATTTTAAACCTAACTGCAAATAATATTTATGTGCCGCAGGGGCGGTATTAAATATTATTTTATGGAGGTAAAATATCATGGCATGTTGTAACGGCGAAAAGAACGAAAGTATTAAATGTACTGTAACACAGTGTGCAAATCACTGTGATTCAGCAGATTATTGTTCACTTTCAAGTATTCAAGTGGGTACGCACGAGGCTAATCCTACAATGGTTGAATGTACAGACTGTAACTCATTTGAATTGAAGAAGTAATAAAAAATTTCAGAACCCTAAAAGGAACTGTAGAAAAATTATGTTTTTTCTACAGTCCCTTTGTTTATGGAGAAAATTATGGAGAATAAATTTAAGTATTCAAACGACAATAAAAGATATCATACATGGAACTATCATCTTCAGCGGAAATTCGGCGGTAAGGTGTTTAAGGTGGCGTTAAACGGCGGTTTTACATGCCCGAATATCGACGGTAAAAAGGGCGTCGGAGGGTGTATATATTGTTCGTCAAGCGGCAGCGGTGATTTTGCCGGTGATCCGTCACATAATATTCTTACGCAGTTTGAGGAAGTCAAGGAGCGTATGCATAAAAAGTGGCACGAGGCTAAGTATATTCCGTATTTTCAGGCACATACAAATACATATGCACCTGCAAGCGTGTTGCGTGAAAGGTTTGAACCCGTGCTGAAACAGGATAACGTGGTTGGGATAAGTATTGCGACGCGTGCGGATTGCCTTGAAGATGATGTGCTTGATTATTTGTCGGAATTGAACGAAAGAACATATCTTGTGACCGAACTCGGCTTGCAGACTGTTTTTGACGAAACCGGTGAAAAGATTAATCGCTGCCATACATATGCGGAGTTTTTGGACGGTTATAAAAAATTACAGGATAGAAATATAAATGTGTGCGTACATCTTATTGACGGCTTGCCGGGTGAAACGACAGATATGATGCTTGAAAGTGCAAAGGCGGTGGCGAAACTAAATCCGCATTGCGTGAAATTGCATTTACTGCACGTTTTGAAAAATACGCGCCTTGCAGATATGTACGCAAGAGGTGAGTTTGAACTTATGACTCTTGAAGATTACGTTGAAACGATAGTAAATCAGCTTGAAGTTTTTTCGGAAGAAACGGTTATACAACGACTTACCGGTGACGGCGGACGTGATTCGCTTGTAGGTCCGCTGTGGAGTTTGAAGAAATTTGTAGTGCTTAATGAAATTGATAAACTTATGGTTAAACGCGATACATATCAAGGGGTTAAGTATGGTGAATAGTAAAAAAGAGAAGTCAATGGCTTCTCTTTTTTTGATAAAAGTTTTATTGTTGTAATTCTATTCTATCAAGATACAATGCAGGAACTGTGATTTTTCCGCCCATAGTCGATTGATAAGAATAAAGTCCTAAAGAAGTTCCGTAAACCGTTACATAATCATCATCAAGAATTCTTGATGTTACTATATTTTTCGGATAAGCAACATATATAACGTTGTCATAATCTCCGTTCACAGCAATTCTGTGTTGAGTTTCAGTATCACCTTCTATAACTTGAATGACTTTACCGCTATATGTAAGGCTTTTTCCTTTATATGGGTCAGGATTCCTTGCAAGTTCTTTGTAGTCAACATAACCATAATTTTCTCTTATAAATTCCTTTGCAACGGGAGCAGGTGTCGGTGTTGGCAGAGGTTCCGGAGTGGGAGTAGCAATAGGTACGGGTGTTGCCGACTGTTGTTCGGTGACAGGTGCTGTTGTGACAACAGTTGAATCTTTTTGGGTTGGTTCGTCAGATGAAGAACATTTTGTAAATAAAAGAATAATAATGATAATAGCCGCAATTATAATTGTGATAATGTATTTTTTATTTGGATTATTATTCCCTTGAGGAACTTGTTGTATAGGTGATGTGTCTGTTGTTTGTGTGTTTTGTTGCGGTGTTTGAGTCGATTGAGTATAGGCGGTTTCTGATTGAGTGTTTTTTGTGTCGGTATTTGTTGTTTGCTCAACTTTCTCTAACGGTGTATTGCAAGCAGTGCAGTAAACAATATCATCAGTAAATTCTTTTGAGCATTTAGGACATTTTTTCATAAGTGTTCCCTCCATATATGTATATTTTGCACCTATATAGGTGCAAAATTATTATAACACAATGCTACAATGAAGTCAATAGTTTTGTACTTATATTAGTGCATTTTGACGGGGTGAAATATGGACGCATTATATGAGAAAAAAATAGGAAATAAAATCCGAAGTATTCGTGAAAAAAGAAAGATTACACAAGAGGAATTATCTGCAAAACTGCAAGTTAGAGGGTGTGACATAACACGTAGTGCACTTGCAAAAATAGAAGTTGGTCAGCGTCATATATATCCTGATGAGATTAGGCATTTTAAAGAGATACTAAATGTTGAATATGATGATTTATTTAATGTGTGAGATAATTATTAGGATAGATTAAAAAGAGAAGTCAATGGCTTCTCTTTTTGTGTGAGTAGGGGCGAACATTGGTCGCCTGTGTAGCAAGGTAATTTGCGGTGGCGATAAAAAGGGGACGTCGAGTGCGCCGTCCCGTACGGGGGAAATATCTACAATACCACCACTCCGTCCTGCGGACACTTCTCCTCAAGAAGAGGCATAAAAGCCTCCCATAGAGGGGAACTGTCGACAAAGTCGACTGAGGGGTGGAGAGGAAAAACGGAGAGCAGTGGCGGAATACAGTCGTAGGGGCGACCATTGGTCGCCCGTGTGGATAGTATTCTTTTTATTTTTGCACCGTATTGAAAAGATAGGGAAAATATGATAAAATACATACAATAAATAAGAATGGAGATTAGATATGCTTGCAGTTGAACGCAGAAACAGAATAGAGCAGATAATAAATAAAAACAAGAGTGTACTTGTGGTGGAACTTGCAAAACAGTTTGAGGTTACAACCGAAACAATTCGCGGTGACCTTGAAAAACTTGAAAAACAAGGTGTGCTTGTTCGTACATACGGCGGTGCAACGCTTGTCGACAACAGCGAAATCGAACTTGCAATAACGGAACGTGATACGGTGAATTATGAGGGCAAACAACGTATAGGAAAATATGCGGCTGACCTTATAAAAGACGGTGAAACTATATTTCTTGATGCAAGTACATCGGCATGGCATTTGGCGAGATACATAAAAGGTAAACGCGGTATAACTGTTATTACAAATGCTGAAAAAATCGTGAATGAACTTTCAATGTGTGACCATATTCACGTTGTGTGCGTCGGCGGTGAACTGACGCCGAGAAATATGTCGTATATCGGACGTGTTGCGGAAAAAACAATAAAAGAAAATTATTATGCGAATAAGTGCTTTTTCTCATGCAGAGGTGTAACGCTTGGTCGTGGGCTTGTTGATTCGAGCGAGGGCGAGGCTGAAATTAAAAAAGCGATGCTTTCGTGTAGCGAATCGGCAATTTTCCTTTGCGATAAAAATAAAATCGGTAAAATAGGTGTTCCGAGAATTTCGGGCCTTGACGGTATAGATTGCTTTATTACAGACGCACAACTGACAGATGAATGGCAAGTGGCACTTGCCGAACAGGACGTTAAACTTGTGGAAGTGGAAAAGTAAAGCCACCCCTCAGACGGTTTCACCGCCACCTCCCCTCAATGGGAGCCGATTAAGAGCCTCTCCTTGAGGAGAGGTGTCACAAAGTGACGGAGTGGTGGCAAAAAAACAAAGCGGAAAGCCATCCCTCAGGCGGTTTCACCGCCAGCTCCCCTCAATGGAAGCCGATTAAGAGCCTCTCCTTGAGGAGAGGTATCACAAAGTGACGGAGTGGTGGCAAAAATACAACCCAAATCGGTGTAAAAACACCGATTTTTTAATTTTTTTTAAATTTGTGAAACTTTTTTGAAAAAAGGTATAGCATTTTTAGCGTAAATACGATATAATTATAAGATAAAATGACTATTCATATGTAAAAATGTGAAAACGGTTACATAACAAAGTATTGGAGGCTGACTTTTATGGAAGAAATTTTAAACATTCTTGACAAGGAAAAAGGTAATGTATCACGAGCGAAAATCGCGCAGATGCTTGGTATGGAGGAAAAGGAAGTCGCCGACAAGATTGAAAAAATGGAAAAGGAAAACGTTATTGTCGGTTACAAAACCATTGTAAATTGGGATAAGACCGACAAAGACGTTGTTGTTGCACTTATTGAACTTCGCATAACTCCGCAAAGAGGTGAAGGATTTGATAAGGTGGCAGAGAGAATTTACAAATACCCACAGGTAAAATCACTTTACCTAATGTCCGGTGCATATGACTTGGCCGTTACAATCGAGGGCAAGAGTATGAAAGAAGTGGCATTGTTCGTTGCGCAGAAGCTTGCACCGATGGATTCGATAATTTCAACGGCAACTCATTTTGTGCTAAAAAAATACAAAGAGGAAGGAATTGTATTCGAGGACGATGAAAAGGATACAAGACAGGTAATTACGCTATGATAGATTACGAAAAAATTATTTCACCGGTAGTTTCGGCTTTACCGCCGTCAGGCATAAGAAAGTTTTTTGATATAGTTGCAGAAATGGACGACGCTATTTCGCTTGGCGTCGGTGAGCCTGATTTTACAACACCTTGGGCAATTCGTGAAGCCGGCATATATTCGCTTGAAAAAGGACAGACGCACTACACCGCAAATGCCGGACTTATGGAATTGCGTGAAGAAATCTGCAATTACTATGACAGAAAATTCGATATAAAATATAATCCGAAAAAAGAAGTTCTTGTAACGGTAGGAGGCAGTGAGGCGATTGACCTTATGGTAAGAACGCTTATTAATCCCGGTGACGAGGTACTTATTCCGGAGCCTTGTTTCGTTTGTTATCGCCCTTGTACGGTTATGGCAGGCGGTGTTCCTGTTCCGATTGAAACAAAAGAAGAGGACAATTTCAGACTTTTGCCGGAACAGCTTAAAGAAAAGATTACCGACAAGACAAAACTTTTAATTCTGCCGTATCCGAATAATCCGACAGGCGGAATTATGTCAAAGGAAGATTTGGAGGCTATTGCAGAGGTACTTCGCGGTACAAATATAATGGTACTGTCAGACGAGATTTATGCTGAACTTCGTTATGACGGCGAAAAGCATATTCCGTTTTCAAATTTTGAGGGTATGAAAGAAAGAACTGTTGTTGTAAGCGGTTTTTCAAAGACATTCGCTATGACCGGTTGGCGTCTTGGTTATGCGTTAGGTCCTGAAAGAATTATAAAGCTTATGACAAAAATTCATCAGTACGGCATAATGTCAGCACCGACAACCGCACAATTCGCTGCGATTGAGGCACTAAAGAGCTGTGACGATGACGTTGCGGAAATGCGTCGTGAGTATAATTACAGAAGACGCTACATAGTGGACGGTTTCAGAGCAATGGGACTTAGTTGTTTTGAACCGCTCGGAGCATTTTATGTATTCCCTTGCATAAAATCTACGGGTATGACAAGTGAAGAATTTTGTCAAAATCTGCTTATGGAAGAAAAGGTCGCTGTCGTACCGGGCAATGCGTTCGGCGAGAGCGGAGAGGGATTTATACGCTGTTCATATGCGTATTCGATTGAGAACATTCAAGAAGCACTTAAAAGAATAGAGAAGTTTGTTAAAAGACACAGTAAATAGGAGGAAAAAATGGATACAAAGTATATATTCGTAACAGGCGGAGTTGTTTCAGGACTTGGTAAGGGCATTACAGCCGCATCATTGGGAAGATTGTTAAAGGCAAGAGGATATAAGGTTACAATGCAGAAGTTTGACCCTTATATCAATATGGACCCGGGTACAATGAGCCCGTATCAGCACGGTGAAGTTTTCGTTACAGATGACGGTGCGGAAACAGACCTTGACCTTGGACACTATGAAAGATTTATCGACGAAAACCTAAGCGTAAATTCAAACGTAACAACAGGTAAAATTTATTGGTCGGTTATTTCAAAGGAAAGACGCGGTGACTATGAGGGAAGAACTGTACAGGTAATTCCGCATATCACAAACGAAATCAAGTCAAGAGTTTACCGTGTTGCAAATACGCAGGACACAGATATTGTTATTACGGAAATCGGCGGAACAGTCGGTGATATTGAATCTACACCGTTCCTTGAATCAATCAGACAGGTTGTAAAGGAAGTCGGTAAGGAAAATTGTATGTATATCCACCTTACACTTGTACCGTATCTTTCAACATCGGGTGAACAAAAGACAAAGCCGACACAGCACAGTGTTAAGGAGCTTCTGAGCCTTGGTATTCAGCCTGACGTACTTGTTTTAAGAACTGAAAAGCCTCTTGAAGAAGGACTTGCAGAAAAGATTGCACTATTCTGTAATGTATCACCTGAATGTGTTATCGAAAACCTTGATCTTGATACACTTTACGAAGTTCCTCTTGCACTTGAAGAGGAAGGACTTGCAAAGGTTGTATGTAACCGTCTTGGACTTGAGGACAGAAAGCCGCAGCTTGATGATTGGACAAAGATGGTTGACGTCGTTAAAGACCTTATGAACGGCGGCAAGGAAGAAGTTACAATTTCACTTGTAGGTAAATATGTATCATTGCACGACGCATATATCAGTATCGTTGAATCGCTAAAGCATGGCGGAATACAGAATTACTCAAATGTTAATATCAAGTGGATAAACAGTGAAGAAGTTACTGCAAAGACTGCGGATAAACTCCTTAAAGATTCTGACGGTATTCTTGTACCGGGCGGTTTCGGTGACAGAGGTATTGAGGGTAAGATTATTGCCGCTCAATATGCAAGAGAACACAAAATTCCGTATCTTGGAATTTGTCTTGGTATGCAGATTGCGGTTATAGAATACGCAAGAAACGTACTTGGCTACAAGGATGCAAATTCATCTGAACTTAACCCTGATACAACTCACCCTGTAATCGACCTTATGCCTGAACAGCGTGACGTTGAAGATTTGGGCGGTACAATGCGTCTTGGATTGTATCCGTGTAAGGTTACACCGAACACACTTGCACAAAAGGTTTATAACAGTGACCTTATTTATGAAAGACATCGTCATAGATATGAATTTAACAACTTCTACAGAAATGAAATAACAGACAAGGGAATGGTTATTTCAGGTCAGTCACCTGACGATAAACTTGTTGAAATGGTAGAAATTCCTAATCACCCATGGTATATCGGTGTTCAGTTCCACCCTGAATTCAAGTCAAGACCTAACCGTCCGCACCCATTGTTTGCCTCATTTATCAAGGCGGCATTGGACAAGAAGAATAAGGCGGCTGAATAATTGGATTGCCTGCTTGACAGAAAGGTAAGATTAACTTGAAATATTATTGGAAGTATATAAAACCGTATATGTTGTTTTTCATATTAGGTCCTTTGCTTATGCTTACGGAAGTTGCGGGGGAAATCGTGTTGCCTAAAATTATGGCGTCAATGATTGACAGCGGTATCGGTGCGGAAGTCGCAGGACTTGGAACGGGATATATTTTGTCGCGGGCGTTGCTTATGATTGCGTGTATCTGTATTATGATAATCGGCGGTATCGGCGGTCATTTCTTTGCGATTAGGGCGTCGGTTTATTTCAGTGCGGATTTAAGACAGGGAGTGTTTGAAAAGGTACAGAACTTCTCATTTAAGAATATAGACAACTTTTCGACAGGCTCACTTGTTACGCGTCTGACGAACGACATTACGCAAGTGCAGAATATGGTTAGAATGCTTCTGATTATGGCAATGCGTTCACCGGGTATGCTGATAGGCGGTATTATAATGGCTTGTTCAATTAATAAAGAACTTGCGCTTATATTGGCATTCGTTATTCCGATACTGGCGGTATTGATAGGATTGCTGCTAAAAACCGCGTTTCCGCGATTTGGTGCAATGCAGAAAAAACTTGATAATCTTAATTCGGGTATACAAGAGAATATAACGAATGTTCGAGTTATAAAATCTTTTGTACGACAGGATTTTGAAACAGAAAAATTTGAAAATGCCAACTCAGACCTTATGAATACTACAATGAGAGCCTTGAAAATCGTTATAACGACAATGCCGATTATGACGTTGGCAATGAATATAACAACATTGCTTGTGGTATGGTTCGGCGGTAATTTTGTTGTAGGCGGAAGTATGGGTGTTGGTGACCTTATTGCGTTTACAACATATATTACGCAAATTCTTATGTCACTTATGATGGTTTCAATGCTTTTCTTACAGCTTTCGCGTGCGCTTGCGTCATCGACAAGAATTACGGAAGTGCTTAAAACAGATGTAGACCTTACAGATGAAAATGCAGGTCAAAAGGATAAGAAAGTTGAAAACGGCAGAGTTGAATTTAAAAATGTTTCTTTCAAGTATTACGAAAAACGTAAAGAAAACGTACTTGAAAATATTTCATTTACCGCAGAGCCGGGAGAAATTGTCGGTATAATCGGCACAACAGGCTCGGGTAAATCGTCGCTTGTACAGCTTATACCGCGTCTTTATGATGTTACAGACGGTGAAGTGCTTGTTGACGGCGTGAATGTTAAGGATTACGGTCTTAAAAATTTGCGTGACGGCGTCGGCATGGTACTTCAGAAAAATGTATTGTTCAGCGGAAGTATCGAAGAAAATCTTCGTTGGGGTGACGAAAATGCCACAATGGAAGAAATTCGTGCCGCTGCGGACGCCGCACAGGCTGACGGATTTGTAAACGCATTTACGGACGGCTATAATATGGAGCTCGGACAGGGCGGTGTCAATGTTTCAGGCGGACAAAAGCAGAGATTGTGTATCGCAAGAGCACTTTTGAAAAAGCCGAAAATTCTTATACTTGACGACAGTACAAGTGCCGTTGACACAGCCACAGAGGCTAAAATCAGACAAGCGTTTACAACGAGTTTGAAACACTCGACTAAAATAATAATAGCACAGAGAATTACATCCGTAATAGACGCGGATAAAATAATTGTGCTTGAGGACGGAAAGATTATCGGTATGGGAAATCACAATGAGCTTATGAAGAATTGTGAAGAATATCGCGATATTTACTATTCTCAAACAGATAAAGAAAAAGAAGTTTCTTAATTTGTACATCTTATCAGCCCACGATAAGAAATGTATTGACTATGTGGGCAGAAAGGCTATGGAAGTAAAATGCCTCCAATGGGACCACCGAACAGGAACAGAAATCAGAAAAAACAGAAACCTAAAAATACAAAGGCGACTGCAAAAAGACTGTTTTCGTATTTGGAACAGGAAAAGCATAAAATTGCGGCGGCATTTGTGTGTGTTTTGGTAAGTTCTGCGTCAACATTGTGCGGCTCGTATCTTTTAAGACCGATTATTAACGGACTTATAGATTCGACCAAAACATCTCAGCAGAAAATCACTTCGCTTATGGCAGGACTTGCACTTATGGCAGTGGTTTATGTACTCGGTGTCGGTGCAACATATTTGCAGGGACGTATTATGATCAGCGTTTCACAGGGTACTCTGAAACGTATCAGAGAGCATTTGTTCCGTAAGGTGCAGAAACTTCCTGTCAGATATTTTGACACAAACCCTACGGGTGACATAATGAGCCGTTTTACTAATGACGTTGATATTATCGGCGAAATGCTTAATTCGACTCTTGTACAGATTTTCTCGGGTACGATAACTTTAATCGGTACACTTGCACTTATGCTTTACACAAACTGGGTGCTTGCGGTTGTGACGATTGTAGTATCACCGATTATTGCAAAAATCGGAACTGCCATAGCCGGTAAATCGCGAAAATATTTTATGAAACAACAAACCGACTTGGGTAAAGTAAACGGTTATATCGAAGAAACCGTTACAGGTCAAAAGGTTGTTAAGGTATTTAATTATGAAGAAAATGTCGTAAATGAATTTTCCGAGCTTAATCAAAGTCTTAGAAATTCACAGGTTAAGGCACAGTTTATAAGCGGAATTATGGGGCCTTGTATGAACGCAATGAGCCAGGTCAACTACACATTGACAGCTTGTGTCGGCTCGATAATAGCTTTCGCGTCACGTTGGGGCGGAGGTGTTCCGTTTTCCGCACTTGACATAGGCGGTCTTACTGTTTTCGTAAACTATTCAAGACAGTTTTCAAGACCTATAAACGAACTTGCACAGCAGGTTACAAATATTATGTCGGCACTTGCCGGTGCGGAACGTGTATTTAACGTTATGGACGAGGCAGAAGAAATAGATGAAGGTAAAAAACTTGTACTTAATAAAGTACACGGTGACGTCTTGGTTGAGGGTGTGACATTTGGATATAATCCCGATAAAACAATTTTGAAAGATGTTTCTGTTTTCGCCCACCCGGGACAGAAAATAGCACTTGTCGGTTCAACAGGTGCGGGTAAAACAACAATAACCAACTTGATTACACGTTTTTATAACATTGATGAAGGAAAAATCACTATTGACGGTGTTGACATTAAGGATATAAGCCTTGAATGTTTAAGAGAAAACATCGCGATGGTTTTACAAGATACACATTTGTTTACAGGCACGATTTTGGAAAATATTCGTTACGGCAGACTTTCGGCTACCGATGAAGAAGTTCGACAGGCGGCGAAAACTTCTTGTGCGGATATGTTCATAAAAAATATGCCTGAAGGCTATGATACAATGCTAAAGGGGGACGGTTCAAACCTTTCACAAGGTCAGCGTCAGCTTTTGAATATTGCGCGAGCCGCTTTGTCAAAAGCACCGATACTTGTGCTTGACGAGGCAACAAGCTCCGTCGATACAAGAACGGAAAAGCATATCAATGAGGGTATGGACGCTCTTATGGAGGACAGAACCACGTTTGTTATAGCACACAGACTGTCTACAATTCGTAATGCGGACGCGATTATGGTACTTGAAAACGGTGAGATTATCGAAAGAGGTACTCACGAAGAACTGCTTAAAAAGAAAGGCAGATACTTTGAATTGTATACGGGACTCAAAGAACTTGATTAATTTATGCTATATGGCATAGAAAGGAATGGTCAGATAAAATGAAGGTATATCAGTTAATCTATACCTCTGTACAGCATAGCCTGTCCGATCCCGAACTTGGACTTGTCAATCAGTCGGGGCTGAGAGTGTTTTCATGCACACAGGGACTTACAAAGCAAAATATTGATGAAACAATAAGATTTGCTACTTACAGACTTCCGAAAAACAATGAAATTAAATATACACAGACACCTTGCGATCCGACAGTGCCTGAACTGTTTCCGAAAATTTTCAGAACGTTCAGACTTTCAGACGGAAGATATGTTGCAATGCAGATTTCTTATGCCGGTTATGATTTTGACGGTCAACCGGGCAATGTGTTTGCTCATGCATTTATATTTGATGATGTTGACGAAAACTTTTTGCCGGAAAGATATATCGGACATAAGCGTTACAGAACGCATCTTACCGAAAAGGATTTGAACGGTCAGATTGTTCATTATTTGAAACCGCTTGATAATATCGCACCGTCTGAAGGTGTCGAAAATAAGGTTATCAACTTTATCGGCGAACATAAGTATGAATTGACTTATGTTTTAGACAGAGCGACAAGACTTCTGACTTCAGATGATATTAAAAATATATGTATCGCGGCAAATGACGCGGAAACGGTGCAGATGTATTTGCTTGCATTAAAGTGGATTTTACCAATCAGTCTTTCCGAAAACACAGGTATTTCAACGTATAACGTGTACTTACCGTCGGATAAACAAAAACAGATTGTGTTCCACGGAACTATAAAACAGCATAATAATATAACAGGTCAAGCCATTGAGGCGAGAAAAAATTGTATCTATATTGATATAGAAAATACAAAATTTCCGCATAGTGCAAAGTCAATGCTGTTGGGATTTGACATTGATGAACTTCGTGAAATATACAGAAAATATCATTTCACGTCAATGACACAACTGCTTGACTGGCAGGCAACTTGGGAAAATACGACCAAAACGGGTATAGGCGGAAAACTTATTAAGCTAAAAAAATCGGCAGGCGACAATGCTTTCAAAACACGTGTGCTTGAACTTTATCCGGCTATAAACGACCTTAATATGAAAAACGTAAAATTTGAACTTTCAAAGATTATGTTTGACAATATTGAATTGTTCCCGAACGAAAAAGAACGCGTGACGGAAATTTATATGGGTCAATGTATCGAAAAACTTTGCAAAGGCGAGAATGTTGAATTTGTAAATCCTTTGGGCAATGGAGAAAACGCAAAAGAACAGGCAAATGCGATAAGAGCAAAGCTTTCGATTTATATGAATTTTGTTCGTGAAAATATAGACGATATTTCAGATAAGAATAAAACCGAACTGCTTGGACTGTTCGGAAGTATAAAGCATATGGCAGAGGTTGACACCTGGAAATCGTTGTTTACAAATAAAGAAGATTTAAAATTATTCGTGCTTTTGGCATCACAGATTGTCATAACAGGTACGGGACTTAACGCCTTTACACAGGTAAAGGGTTGGGAAAAGTCCGATTTGGCAGAATTGGTTGCATATTTTGAATCTTCGACAAAAGATCCGTTCTTAAAGAAAAGCTGTATAAAGTATATATACAACAATAACTTGGATTGGTCTAAGTACGGTATTTCAAAAACACTTCATGCGAAAACAAAAGGCGAAAGAGAACAGGATTTGCAGAAAATCAGACGTATGCTTTCAAAGGTCGGATATATACCGTATCAGCGTGCGACATATACGAGCTTGAAACCTGAAGTTACGGACGATATAAGAAATAATAATTCACCGCTTTTGATTTCAAGACTGCTTTATGCGGTTTATCGTTGGCAGGGAACTTACGGCAATCAGATGAAAGCCGAAAAGTGTGCAAACAGAGTCAGAAAACTGCTTTTGGAAATGAGAAAAACGCAGACTTCGTGCTTTAATTTTATGATTCCTAAATTGGCACTTGAAATAATTGAGTCACCGGGACATTATCACGAAGTTATGATTAATACGGAAACAATGCCTCCGAGCTTTTGGAATTGGTTCTTAATCGGCTATAACAAGAGCAAGGAAGATGAGGATAAAATGCTTGCGTATACGAGAGTATACAGTGCAAGTAAAGCGAAAATGTCGAGAATTCCGGCAAAGAAAAAAATGCGTGAAACTTTTAAAGACGTAGTTGAATAGGAGAGATTATGATGAATATAAAAAAGAAAATTATGGTAATATTTGCAACCGGTATTATGGCATTTTCAGCATCACCATTCGTATTGGCGGCAACTCCGGCACCTGCAAACAACACTCAACAGGCAGAACAAGTTGACACAACCAAGCAAGATACGGCTAATCAAAATAACACAGCCAATCAAAATACACAGGCACAAATTCCGGCAGCCGGAAATGTACAGACTCAAACGGACACTTCAACACAAGTTTCAAATAAGAAATACTTGTCAAAGGGATGGGCTGTATTTTGGTTTATATTCACTATTATAATCAATGCAATTATCAGCTTTTGGATTGGAAACAGATTTTACAAACTTTCAAAGAAAGATAATCACCTTTCATTTGAAATCAGAGCATTGAGAAAAGATATTGAAGAAAAATTCGTAAACAACGTAGGCGGTTTTTCAGAACAAGAAGTTGATATTAAGAATTTAAACGAAAGTCTTGCACTTGATGATGAAGGATTAAAGCCGACTGCAAAACAGCCTGTACTTAATGAAGTCAGTGCGGAAGAAGAAGCACGTTTCAGAAGATGGGAAGAGGCTCAGTCTAAACCGAGAAAAGAAAGAGTAAAGCCTAAATCAGTATTAAAAGAAGAATTTGACGAAGAACTTGACGACGTTAAGAAGATAAAGAGAAAGAATTATCAGCCTAAACGTAATCCGAGCGAAGATTTCGAGGATGAGAAAGAAAACGAAAAATCAGAAAGTGTCGATATGGACGCTACAAGAGAAATCAAGCTAAAGGGCGAGGGCGTAAAATCAAAAGCCAAAGAACTTTTGGGTGATATATTCCCGTTTAAAGAGGACTAAAATAAAGTAGGCAAGCCGTGGCTTGTTTATTGTCAAAAAGACAGTCGTAGGACAGTCTTTTTTGAAAAGAAAGGTACTGTTATGGATTTAAAAGATGTTCAGCCATATATAGAGGACAAAGTCTGTATGGTTACTGGCGGCGGAGGTTCAATCGGCAGTGAAATAGTGCGTTCACTGTCAAAACTCAATGCGGAAAAAATCGTAATTGTCGATATATACGAAAACGGTGCGTACAGTGTAAAATGTGAAGTCGGCGACAAGGTGACGGTTGAAATTGCGTCTGTTCGCGATTATGAGAAAATGGACTGCATTATGAATAAATATCGTCCCGATATTGTATTTCACGCGGCGGCACATAAGCACGTTCCTTTTATGGAGCTTAGTCCCGAGGAGGCTGTCAAAAACAATGTAAAGGGTACAGAAATGGTTGCCGATTTAGCCGAAAAATATAACGCGGACAATTTTGTGCTTATTTCAACGGATAAGGCGGTTGAGCCGATAAGCGTGATGGGTGCAAGTAAGCGTTGTTGTGAAATGTATGTGTATGAAAAGTCGCTGAAATCAAAACACACTAAGTTTTCAGCGGTGCGTTTCGGAAATGTTTTAAATTCCAACGGTTCTGTTATTCCGTTGTTTAAAAAACAAATCGAAAACGGAGTTGTGACGGTGACGGATAAGGACGTTACGCGATTTTTTATGACTATACCGCAGGCAGTTGAGCTTGTTCTTATGTCAATGACGATTGCGAATGGCGGCGAAATTTTTGTGTTTGATATGGGCGGAGCGGTGAGAATACTTGACGTTGCGGAAAAAGTTATAAAAGACGGTGGAAAAGTGCCGTACAAAGATGTAAAAATTGAGTTTACAGGTCTGAGAAAAGGGGATAAACTTCACGAAAAACTGTTTTTTGACTTTGAACAACCGCAAAAAACACGCTATAAAAAAATATTGCGTGTAAATGGCAGCAGTATAGAAAATTTTGCGGAAATGCTTGATAAGCTGTACGAAAAAGCCTATAAAAACGACAGTGACGGAGTTCGTGAAATTATAATGAAAATGACAAACAGTTAAGGGGGAAGAGTTATGAAAAAATTGCTTTGTATTATAGGTATCATATTTGCGACAATGATGTCAACAACGGCATTTGCCGAAATGTTTTCTTTTCAGAGCGTTTTGGGAGTGAATGATATATCCGATATTCAAAGCGCGGTTATAGTGGGAGATAACGGAAAATGTGCGGATATTGAACAGGAAGATTTACAACAGTGGCTTAATGTGTATTGGAATTTTCAGGGCTATGAGCCTGTGATTTTACCGCAGTCGAATAACGGCTATTATTATATTAAGCTATGGAACAAGGATAAAACAAAATCTTATGTTGTGAATGCAAATTCGGGTATATTAGTAGGAAGATACGGTGAACCGAGCAAATCTCACGGAGAGGTTAAGGAAAATTATTTGTGGTATTTTCCGTATATAGGAAATGCAAGAAATGCGTTATATACGGAAAATTCAATATTGCAAACCAAATATTTATATGAAGGATATAACTTGCGTGATGTTACATCTGATGATGTGGCGGTTGTGCCTGAAGACAATATATTTTCATCAGACGGTGCGAGCGATTGGGCGAAAGAAGAAATGCAAAAGGCAGCGGCTTGTAATTTACTGCCGATAGATTTTACAAATGAATATACAAGAAGTATAACAAGAAAAGAATTTTGTGATTTGATTTATCGTCTTACCGCAACGGAATTTAATCCGATTGCCGACTCAAGAAAAGGTCAACAGGACGCAATAAAGCATGTTATCGCAGAAAGACAGCTTGAAGATAAAATCAGCGAAGTTTCATATTCCGATTGTGATGATGAAAAAATTAAATTTTTGTCGGGTGCAGGGATAATTTACGGTATGGACGACGGAACTTTTGCACCCGATGATAATATTACCCGTGAACAGGCGGCGGCTATTCTTTACAGAACGGCTGGATTTTTGGGAAACAAGACGATTGTCGAGCCGAATGGTACGACATTTGATATGGAAAATTAATTTCTGATTGGGCGAGAGTGTCTGTTTCGATTATGAATTCAATGAAGATTATGGAAGGAGTTTCTGATACTGAATTTGCTCCGAAAGTCAACTACACCGTTGAACAGGCTATTGCAACAATGGTAAGACTTTATAATTGTTATTAAAAACGGTGTTGCAAAAATGAAAGAGTTGTTGTAAAATACATTAATAACTATGTAATTTGGGAGAGGGTTTAATTGGATATACATGAGGCATTGCAAACCGCCGGACAGTATATTTATATAGGTTTTCGTGCATTGCTTGAGGGGCTGCAAAAGCTGTTCGGAATGTTGGCAGATTGGTTTCAAAGTCTGCCATGGCCGAATGCGATAAAGCTTTTCAGCAACGATACGGCTAATAAATATTTGTTTTTCGGTATTGCAATATACTTGCTTTTGATGAATATATGGGCATTCGCACTGTTCGGTGCGGATAAATCAAATGCAAAGAGAAAACAGAGAAGAATAAAAGAAAGTAAATTGATGAAAGTATGCTTTTTCGGCGGTGCGACAGGCGGTATTATCGGTATGAATGTGTTCCGTCACAAGACGCTGAAAAAGAAATTTTCGGTCGGTATACCGATTTTGTTCGTATTACAGCTTATTTTAAACAGTTTCATACTCGGATTTTTGGGATTTTGGACGTTTTTCTAAAAGGACTGGAATTTTCAAAGAAAGTGTGATATAATAAAATAAGAATTTGTCGGAAAGGAAGATACGGCAGTGGAATTGAAAGATATTTTATCGACAGACGATAAATTGAGAATTATACAGGAACTTGTACCGGGTAAACAAATTACCCTTGCACACGTTATCGCAAGTCCCGACCCTATTTTATACACGAAGCTTGGACTTAATCCCGAAATTGACTTCGGAAGAAGTGCAATAGGAATACTTACAATGAGTCCTGCGGAAACGGCGATTATAGCGGCAGACTTGGCTACAAAAACATCAAATGTTGATTTAAGCTTTGTTGACCGTTTCAGCGGTACGCTTATAATTACCGGTATGGTTGCGGACGTTGAAACGTCACTTCGTGCAATTATGGACTATGCCGAAAGAACTCTTAAATTTACTGTTTGCGAGATAACAAAAACATGAAGAAGATAATACTTATCGGTAGAAGTGAGTGCGGTAAAACCACGCTTACACAGGCACTTAAAGGCGAAAAAATACATTACCATAAGACGCAGTATGTCAACAGATTTGATGTTATAATCGATACGCCTGGTGAGTACATACAAACCAAAAACTTGGGAAATGCGATTGCAATGTATACGTTTGAGGCGGACGTTGTGGGACTTTTGATGAGTTCGAGAGAGCCGTATTCATTGTATCCGCCATGCGTAACACCGCTTTGTAACAGACCTGTTATCGGAATAGTTACACAGATAAACAGTGACGGTGCCGATCCCGACAGAGCGGAAAGCTGGTTAAGACTTGCCGGTTGCGAAACGATTTTCAGAGTTGATTCAAAAACGGGTGAGGGCGTTTGGAAAATAATTGATTATTTGCGTGAGGACGGCGATGTATTGCCGTGGGACGAAGAAGAAATGAGCAGATAGACGAAAATGTCTATCTGTTTTTTCTTGCACAAAATTTTGCAATTTGCATATGATATAGCATAATATCGAATGGGAGGCAGAGGATATGTGCGGAATATGCGGATTTATAAATTTTAAGACAAACCTTGTCAAGAACGAACGAGAAAATCTTGCTGTTGCTCACCGTATGGCAGAAAAACTGCGTCACAGAGGTCCGGACTCTTGGGGAGAATGGGTTGGCGAACACGCAGTGTTTGCTCATAGCCGTTTGGCGGTTATAGACGTTGAAAACGGACTTCAGCCGATGAAACGTACAGTCGAGGGACACGAATTTGTGATTACATATAACGGTGAACTTTATAACACGAACGACATAAGAAACGATTTGAAATCTCACGGATACGAATTTACCACTGCATCGGATACGGAGGTGCTATTGTATGCCTACATACATTACGGCGAAAAATGTGCCGAAATGCTGAACGGCATATATGCGTTTGTTATCTGGGATTCTATGCGACAAAGAATTTTTGCTTGTCGTGACAGATTCGGCGTAAAACCGTTTTTCTATACACAGAAAAATGATGTGACGGTGTTTGCGTCCGAACTGAAATCACTGTTTGAATATCCGGACGTATCGGCAGTGCTTGATAAAACGGGACTTTGTGAACTGTTTGCGCTAAGTCCCGCAAGAACACAGGGTGTCGGTGTGTTCAAAGATGTAAGAGAACTTCGACCGGCAAGATATATGATAATCAACCGTCACGGAATGACAATAAAGAAATATTGGTCGCTTGTGAGCGGTGAGCATAAAGACAGTTACGAGGAAACGATAGAAAAGGTGCGTTCGCTTGTGTATGATTCGGTGAAAAGACAGCTTATTTCAGATGTGCCTATTGCAACATTTCTGTCGGGCGGACTTGATTCGAGTATTATAACCGCAATCGGTGCTATGGAAATGAAGAAAAAAGGCGAAAGAATTTCAACGTATTCGTTTGATTACGAGGATAATAATAAGTATTTCAAAGCGTCGCATTTTCAGCCGGACAGTGATACGAAATGGGTGCCGAGAATGGTGGAGGCATTTAATACAAACCATACATATCTTGTTTGCCCGAATAACGTGCTTACGGAGCTTTTGGAGGAGGCACTTTTGGCGAAAGATTTACCGGGTATGGCAGACGTAGACGCGTCACTGCTGTATTTCTGTCGTGAGGTGAAGAAAAATCATACAGTTGTGCTTTCCGGCGAATGTTCGGACGAAATATTCGGCGGTTATCCATGGTTTAGGGAGAAGAAAGCGTTTGAAACACACGGTTTCCCATGGTGCTATGATTTGTCGATAAGAAATAATATTTTGCTTGACAGTGTTCGTGAAACTTTGGATATAGACAATTATTCGCGTATGCGATATGAAGAAAGTATTGCGGAAGTGCCGATTTTTGACGGCGATAATGATGAGGAAAAACGCAGACGTGAAATTTCGTATCTGAATATAAATTGGTTTATGACGAATTTGCTTGACAGAAAGGACAGAATGAGTATGGCAAGCGGACTGGAAGTGCGTGTGCCGTTCTGCGACCATAGACTTGTCGAGTACGTTTGGAATATACCTTGGGAAATGAAAAATCGTGACAATGTTTCTAAAAATGTATTGCGTGAAGCGGCAAAGGGAATCTTGCCTGAAGATGTACGTCTAAGACGTAAAAGTCCGTATCCGAAAACGCATAATCCGCATTATGAGGAGGCGGTTAAGACGTTGCTTGACGGTATTATATCCGATCCGAATGCACCTATTTTGGCACTTTGCGATAAAACTAAATTAATGTCACTTTTGGACGGCGGTTCGTCAGATTACGGTAAGCCGTTTTTCGGTCAGCTTATGGCAGGACCGCAGTTTATAGGATATATTGTGCAGATGAATTATTTGCTTAGAGATTATAAAGTGAGAATACTGTAAAAACAAAGAGCAGACTTTTTTGTCTGCTCTTTGTTTTTATTCCTCTTTTTCTTCTTTTTCAACAAGCTCCATACGATTGATAGATACCTCGTATGCGGTTTTGGTGATTGTTTCTTCTTCGCTGATACGTTTTTGATATGTTCGTGACTGAATACGTCCCCATATTTTTACGTTATCGCCGACGTGAAGATTTTTTGCAAAGCGAGCATTGCGTCCCCATGCAATAATCGGTATGTAGTCGGATTTGTTGTAACTTCTGTTTACCGCAAGCAGAATATCCGTAATTTCACGACCGAACGGAGTTGTGCGGTAAACGGGTTCTTTACAGATAAATCCGTTTAGGAAAAGTGTGTTTGGATTTTTGCTTTCTTCTTCGTCAAAGTGGCAGATGTCTTTTGCAAACACCGTAAGAACAAGACGATTGTCACCGCTTTCGTAACTGTTATAGGAACGGAATTGACCTGTCACCTCAATCATATCGCCGATACAGTATTCACCGTCCATTATAAGTCTTTCAGATACCATAACTCTGACATTATCCGACGCACCGCTTAAACGAGGTACTTTAACGGTAAATGTATAGAATTTTTCGGCGTAAATTTCGTGGTTGAATACAAATTCGTCCTCAATAGTTCCTATGATTATTGCCTGATTGTTTGATAAGTTGTTATCCATGTGTAGAAAACCTCCTCTGCTGTAATTAAATGCTCTTTATCATCAAGTTATATTTATTCGGATATGTCCGCTTTTATGCTTACTAATTAATTATGCTACATATTTTCTTATATTATACAAGTTTGACCTTGACAAAAATACATTAAAATGCGATAATAATTAAATGGAGTATTTTTTCTTCTGAGTATAAATTGAAAGGGTGTGAGTATTTTTGATTATTAAAATAACGGCTTTTATTATCGGTCTTATAGCGATAGTTCTTACTTTCAAAGCTGAACTGATACTTGAAAAAGTTTTCAAAAAAGAGCCGACCCAAGGGTTGGTTCTGCGAGTCAAATACATTGCACTTGCTTTAGCGGTAATTGCCTTTATGGCGGTATTTATATTAGGAAGATAAAATTAAAAGGAGTTAGTATAAATGGAAGATGCAAAGAATATAGCAAAAAATTATAATCCGGCTGAATTTGAGGATAAGCTGTATAATGAGTGGGTAGAAAAGGGATATTTCCACGCAGAAGTGGATAAAAACAAGAAACCTTTTACAATCGTTATCCCGCCTCCAAATGTAACAGGTCAACTTCATATGGGACACGCACTTGACGAAACACTTCAGGATATTCTTATCAGATACAAGAGAATGCAAGGTTACAGTGCGTTATGGATTCCGGGTACAGACCACGCCGGTATAGCAACACAAATTAAGGTTGAAGAAAATCTTCGCGTAAACGAAGGACTTACCCGTTACGATTTGGGACGTGAAAAGTTCCTTGAAAGAGTATGGGATTGGAAAAAGCAGTACGGCGGAAGAATTATAAATCAGTTGAAGAAAATCGGTTCTTCATGTGACTGGGACAGGGAACGTTTTACTATGGACGAGGGCTGCAGTAAGGCGGTTAAAGAAGTATTCGTAAATCTATATAATAAGGGACTTATTTATCAAGGCTCAAGAATTATAAACTGGTGTCCGCATTGTATAACGGCTCTTTCTGATGCGGAAGTTGAACACGCCGAGCAGGCAGGTCACTTCTGGCACATCAAGTATCCTATAAAGGATAGTGACGATTACGTTATAATCGCAACAACACGTCCGGAAACATTGTTTGGCGATACAGCCGTTGCGGTTAATCCTGAGGATGAAAGATATAAGGATTTAGTAGGTAAAATGCTTGTTCTTCCGCTTGTCGGACGTGAAATTCCTGTTATTGCGGACGAATATGTTGATAAAGAATTTGGTACAGGTTGTGTTAAAATCACTCCTGCACACGACCCTAACGACTTTGAAGTCGGTCAACGTCACAACCTTGCACAAATTAAGGTTATGAATGATGACGCAACGATGAATTCATATGCCGGCAAGTATGAGGGTATGGACAGATATGAGTGTCGTAAGGCAATGATTAAGGACCTTGAGGACGAAGGACTTCTTGTAAAGGTTGAGGATCACAGCCATAACGTAGGTCAGTGTTACCGTTGCGGTACAACTGTTGAGCCTATCGTTTCAAAGCAGTGGTTTGTAAAAATGAAGCCTCTTGCACAGCCTGCTATTGATGCAGTTAAGAACGGCGATACACAGTTTGTTCCCGAACATTTTGAAAAGGTGTATTTCCACTGGCTTGAAAATATTCGTGATTGGTGTATTTCACGTCAGCTTTGGTGGGGACACAGAATACCTGCTTTCTATTGTGACGATTGCGGCGAAATTGTTGTTACAAAAGAGGACAGTGCAGTTTGCCCTAAGTGCGGCAAGGAAATGCGTCAAGACCCTGATACTCTTGATACTTGGTTCTCATCGGCATTGTGGCCGTTCTCAACACTTGGCTGGCCTGATAAGACAGAAGAACTTGATTACTTCTATCCGACAAGCGTGCTTGTAACGGGTTACGATATAATTCCGTTCTGGGTAATGAGAATGATGTTCTCGGCACTTGAACACACAGGTGAAGTACCGTTTAAGCATGTGTTCATTCACGGTCTTGTTCGTGACAGCCAGGGCAGAAAAATGAGTAAGTCGCTTGGTAACGGTATCGATCCGCTTGAAATTGTTGACCAATACGGTGCGGACGCATTGCGTTTCACTCTTGCAACAGGTAATGCACCGGGTAACGATATGCGTTTCTATATTGAACGTGTTGAGGCGAGCCGTAACTTTGCAAATAAGATTTGGAATGCGTCAAGATTTACTCTTATGAACCTTGATGTAACTGAAAATAAATTACCTGATTTGAACGATTTACAGCTTGAGGATAAATGGATACTTTCAAAGTATAATGACGTTGTTAAGTCGGTTACTGAAAATCTTGATAAGTTTGAACTTGGTATCGCACTTTCAAACTTGTACGATTTCATTTGGGAGAACTTCTGTGACTGGTATATCGAGCTTGTAAAGCCGAGATTGTTCGATAAGGAAAATCCGACAGGTAAGACGGCGCAGTATGTATTGACATACGTACTTTCAAATACAATGAAGTTACTTCACCCGTTTATGCCGTTTATTACTGAAGAAATTTGGCAGCATCTACCTCATGAGGGCGAAAGCATTATGATAAGTGAGTGGCCTGAATATGACGAAAAACTTAACTTCCCTAAGGACGTTGAGAGTATGGAACTTATTATGCAGTCAATCAGTGCTATCAGAAACAGAAGAGCTGAAATGAATGTTCCGCCGTCAAAGAAAGCAAAGGTTATTATCGTAACTGATAAAACTGACGTGTTCAAACAGGGTACAGCATTCTTTGAAAAACTTGCGTCTGCAAGCGAGGCTGTTGTTCAGACGGATAAGAGCGGTATCAGCGATAATGCAGTAAACGTGGTTGTTCCGTCAGCGGAAGTATTCTTGCCGCTTGATGAACTTGTTGATAAGACAAAGGAACTTGAAAGACTTAATGCGGAAAAGAAAAAGCTTGAGGGCGAAATTAAACGTGTAGAAGGCAAACTTAATAATGCCGGTTTCGTTTCAAAAGCACCTCAAAAGGTCGTTGACGAAGAAAAAGCTAAGGGCGAAAAGTATAAAGAAATGCTTGAAAAAGTCCTTGAAAATATTAAGTCAATGGAAAATATGTAATTCTAAAAGCAAGCCGATTTTTCGGCTTGCTTTTTGTATGTTTGTGAAATAGCGGGTAAATTGGAGAAAGTGTGAAAAAAGAGCTTATTCATTTTTTGATGTGACCCCCAAAAGTTAGACTTTTTATAGCGTAGTAGTTTTAACGACTGCTACGCTATTTTTATGCAGCC
>NZ_JAJEQM010000019.1 GCF_020687385.1 Hominilimicola fabiformis | reverse complement strand
TGCATAAAAATAGCGTAGCAGTCGTTAAAACTACTACGCTATAAAAAGTCTAACTTTTGGGGGTCACATCAAAATAACCTCTTTTTTTAGTGTTTTTACTATATCCATACATATTATAACACATTTATTTTTTTATGTAAATAGCTTATTATAAAAAAAGTAAGAAACTATACTGTTTTGGTATTATCAACTATACTTCACCAATGTACACCTCTGTGTAGTTCTGCACTGTCGCAATACCGTTTTTTTCGTATTTGTCAAATAATTCATTCAATTCTTTTACATATTCATCAAACTTTTCATCATTCGCCGTAAGAGAATATGATGCAGACAACGAACGTCCGAATTTCTTTCAAGCAACTGTCTTGTAAAAATTCCCGTTCCCGCACCTATATCCGCAATCTTCGATTTATCCGAAAAACCGACTTCGTTGTATAAATAATCCATCAGCTTTGTCGGATATGACGGACGTGATGAAACGTATTTGTCCGCTTTATCCGTAAATTTCTTCGTATTGTCCATTTAAATCACCTCTTATAGTCATAATAGCACAAATACCGCAGATTTTCAATCTGCGGTATTATAATCAATCATATATTCAAAAAGTTTTCAATCATTTTCATTCCGTTGGGTGTAAGTACCGATTCAGGGTGGAACTGTATTCCATAAACAGGACGTTCATTATGTTGTACGCCCATTATACAATCGTCATCACTTCTTGCCGTTATGTTAAGACAATTCGGCAAACTTTCCTCGTCAATCACAAGTGAATGGTATCTTCCAACCTCTGTTTTTACACCTATTCCGTCAAATATAGGGCAATCCATATCGACCGTTACAACGTCACTCTTGCCATGCATTATTCTCGGTGCGTGAACAATCTTACCGCCGAATGCCTCGCCTATCGCCTGATGTCCAAGACACACTCCCAAAATCGGAATATCTCCCGCTTTCTTAATCAAATCCACGCATATTCCCGCATCAATCGGAAATCCCGGACCCGGTGACAAAATAATATGACTCGGCTTTTTTTCAAGCACTTCTTCAACCGTTATTTTATCGTTTCGATACACCTCTATATCGGGATTTATCGTACCGATATATTGGTACAAGTTATATGTAAATGAATCGTAGTTATCAATCATTATAATCATACTATGTCACCTGCCTCCTCAATCGCTCTAAGCACCGCCGACGCTTTGTTTATCGACTCCTGATACTCATTTTCAGGAATAGAATCGTAAACAATTCCTCCGCCGGCTTGGATATATGCCTTGCCGTCCTTGAATACTCCTGTACGAATTGTTATACAGCTGTCAAAGTTGCCGTTAAAGCTAATGTAACCGATTGCACCGCCGTATGTTGAACGTTTCGTTTTTTCAAGTTCATCAATGATTTCCATTGCACGGATTTTCGGTGCACCCGAAAGTGTTCCTGCAGGAAGTGTTGAACCAAGTGCGTCAAAACAAGTTTTGTCACTTCTTAATTTACCTTCAACGTCTGTTATAATGTGCATAACGTGTGAAAAACGCTCCACATACTTAAATCGCGTAACCTTTACCGAGCCAAACTCGCTGACTCTGCCTATATCGTTTCTGCCCAAATCAACAAGCATTGTATGTTCCGCAATTTCCTTTTTGTCAGCCAAAAGCTCCTTTTCAAGTGCCATATCTTCCTCAACAGTCTTACCTCTCGGACGTGTGCCTGCGATAGGTCCTGTCTGAACAACTCCGTTTTCAACTCTCACAAGCATTTCAGGTGACGCACCTGCAATCTGATAATCTCCGAAATTCAAATAGTACATATAAGGTGACGGATTGATAAGTCTTAGTGCCCTGTATGTATTGAACGGACTTACATTCGTTTCAACTGTAAATCTCTGTGAAAGCACAACTTGGAATATATCGCCGTTTTTGATGTACTCTTTCGCCTTTTCAACGTTCGCACAAAATTCTTCTTTCGTCATATTTGAAACCATCTTTGAAGAAGAACGATATTCGCGCTTTTCTTTTTTCATAAGTCCCGAAAGGTCCGTCATTTCCTGCTGAATGTCAAGTAATCTGCCTGTTGCCTTTTTGTACTGATTTTCAATATCACCCTCTGCGTGAATATTTACTATTATAACAATCTTTTGACGCATATGGTCGAACGCGATTATCTCGTCCATCAACATAAAGTGCATATCAGGTAAATGCAAATCGTCTTGATTTATGTTCGACAAATGTTCATACTGACGTATAATGTCATACGCAAAAAAACCTACCGCACCGCCGTTAAATGACGGTATATTTTCAAGTTTCGGTGCTTTGTACTTTTCAATAAGCTTTTCAAGCTCCTCCATCGGTTTGCCTTTATATGTATTTGTTTTTCCTGTGTAATCTGAAATTGTTATTTCATCGTTAAGACTTTTAAAACTGATAAACGGATTTCTTCCTATAAATGAAAATCTTGCTGTAACGTGGTTTTGACCGATACTTTCAAGCAAGAAACAATCCTTCTCTGTCTGCATACGCTTGAACACGCTTATCGGCGTATCCATATCGGCATAACATTCAATCGTCAACGGTATCATATTGTAATTTTTTGACAATTCTTTTACTTCATCTACGGTTAAATTAAACATCAAATCCCCGCCTTTCTTATTTTTATTAAGGCGGCTTTTCTGTGAAAACAAAAAAGCCTTTTTCTTGTATTAGAAAAAGACATAGAAATATCAATATAAATTTATTCTCGTCTAATCTAATCTCATCTGTAGTTATTATATTACACATTTATTTTTTTGTCAATATGTCTTGATAATATTTATTTTTGACGGTATAATTAAGGTAATATCAGTTTTAGTTAAACCACCCCTCAGTCGGCAAAGCCGACTGAGGGGTGGCATTTGCGGTATTAAAATACAAAAAGGAGCATATTATGGATAAATTCAGTTTAGACAGAGATTGGAAGTTCTACAACGGTGATTTTGAACTTCCGGAAACAAAAACACATACAGAATGTTATATGGCAGCCAAAGCCGGCGGTGCAATCGGTGCGGCGTCACCGGATTTTGACAAAAGCGATTGGGAAACCGTAAACCTACCGCACGACTGGGCGGTATACAATGAATTTGAAGAAAAATGGGGACCGTCGCAAGGATACAAAAAACGCGGTAAAGCGTGGTATTCAAAGAGATTTCGTCTTGATGAAAGTGACAGAGATAAGCAAATTTTAATCGAATTTGAGGGTATTTCTTCCTATGCAACAGTTTATCTAAACGGCTCCGTTATCGGCAGAAATTTCTGCGGTTACAATTCATTTGTCGTTGATGCGACAGATATGGCACTTTACGGCGACCAAGTAAACGACCTTGTCGTGTTTGTTGACGCGACACAAATTGAAGGTTGGTGGTATGAGGGAGCAGGCATATACCGTCACGTCAATCTGTACAAGAAAAACAAGTTACATATCGCACATTGGGGTGTGTTTGTTCACCCTATAAGAAAAACAGTTGACGTATGGGACGCGGCTACAGATACAACGATTGAAAATTCGTCTTATGAAAACAAAAATTTCAGATTAAAAACATATATACTCGACAAAGAAGATAATATTGTCGGCAAAGATGAAAAAGAATTCTCGGTTGCCGGCGGCAATAAAATCGAAGTCAATCAAAGTATTTTGACATACAGCCCGCTTTTATGGGACATTGATGCGCCTAACCTATACACAATGGTCAGTGAACTTTATGAAAACGACAGTCTTGTCGACAGTCAAAAAAATACATTTGGTTTCCGTACAATCGCTATTAACAAAGACAACGGCTTCTTCCTTAACGGCAGACACGTTCCGCTGTACGGTACTTGCAACCATCAAGACCACGCAGGTGTCGGTGTTGCCGTTCCTGACAGCGTGAACGAATACAGAATTAAGCTTTTAAAAGAAATGGGTTCAAATGCGTACCGTTGTGCTCACGGCAACCCTAATCCAGAAATACTCGATTATTGTGACAAATACGGTATTCTTGTCATGGACGAAAACCGTAACTTTAATTCAAGTGCCGACGGTATCAAGCAAGTGCAGGATATGGTTATGCGTGACCGAAATCACCCATCTGTCGTTATGTACTCGCTGTTTAACGAAGAACCGCTTCAAGGCACTCCGACAGGCAGAAAGCTTGCCGAAAGACTTCAATGCGAAATAAAAAAACTTGACGCCACCCGTTTTCTTGTGGGTGCTATGAATACAGGCGTCACAACCGACGGCGGTGCTTGCGATATTCTTGATATGACCGGCTTTAACTATATCACCCATACTTATGACGACTTCAGAGAAAAGTACCCCGATATGCCGATGTTGGGCAGCGAAAACGACAGTGCTTTTCAAACTCGCGGTGTTTACAAGACCGACCACAGCAAGAATATTATCGACTGTTACGACAGTGAAGCCGCTCCTTGGGGCAATACATATCGTGACGGTTTCAAGCAAGTCGATACTCGTCCGCATATTATGGGACTTTTCATATGGACAGGCTTTGACTATCGCGGTGAGCCGACTCCGTTTGAATGGCCGTCAATCGGCACTCAATTTGGCATCATGGATACTTGCGGTTTCAAAAAAGACGCTTTTTATCTTAACAAAGCATTCTTTACAGATGAGCCGATGATTCACATTCTTCCCCACTGGAATTTTGCGGACGGTGAAGAAGTGCGTGTTATGACGCACACTAATTGCAGTGAGGCTGAACTTTTCTTAAACGGCAAATCGCTCGGCAAAAAGAACGTTGATAAGTACGATATGGCGGATTGGTTTGTTCCGTTTGAAAAAGGTACTCTTAAAATGGTCGGATATATTGACAGCAAAGAGGTTTGCAGTGACGAAGTTTCAACCGCAAATGCGGCAAAAAAAATCATTATCACTCCGCAAAATGAATTTGTATATGACAGTTGCGATGACGCAGTAATATTCAATATTTCAGTTGTTGACGAAAACGGTGTAAGTGTACCGACCGCCGATAATCTTATAAAATTCACTGCCGACGGCGGCGAAATAATCGGTGTCGGAAACGGCGATCCTAATTCTCACGAAGCCGACAAAGCCGAAGAAAGACACCTGTTTAACGGTTTGTGTCAAGTAATAGTTAAGCAATCGGACGGTGCGGAAAATGTTACAGTTACTGCAGCGTCGGACGGACTTGAAAGTGCAACGGCTACCGTAAAATCAGTTGCAAACGAAAATAAAAAAATATTTATTCCGTCAGTGAATGAAAAATATATTGCAAAATGGCGTCAAGCGGTTGATTTATCAGAAACACGACCTGATCCGAATGTTAAAATTGAGGACCACGATATGAATACTTGGGGCATCGTGTCGGTTGGCAGCGGATACGACGATAAATTTAAAAACGTAACCGGATACGGGCTTTACAAAACTACCGTTAATATTAATGAAAACGATAATTTCATTGTGTTCAGAGAACTTACAGGCAATGAAGTTGAAGTTTTCGTAAACGGCGAGCAGAAATTCAAAGGCGATTGCCAATGGGGACGTAAAGTTGAAATAAATGTTTCTGACGTAAACGGTGATGCCGATATTGTGGTTATCGTAAACAGCACCAAAGCAGACGGTAACGGCGGTATTTCAAAACCTGTTGTTATTACAGATTAAACAAAAAGCAAGGCAGAGTGCCTTGCTTTTTTAAATCCGAATTTTCTTCGTACTTTATCGAACTTCTTAATATTTTTTCTCCTTGATCGGTTCATTGATTATTTTATCTATAATAATCGTATTAAACCAACGGTTAAACTCAAACCCGCACTGCTCAATTTTTCAGACTAATCTATAACCCATTTGCTCATAACCTACTGTTTTGCCGTTTAGTTCCGCAACAAGACGGTGAATTTCTCAACAGTCGGCAATTAACAGTCATATGGAGGTCTGTTCGACATAGTAACTGTAAATATCCAATAACGTGTTCGTACCATTAACATCAGCAACTCATATTGTTACTTCTGAATCCGTGCTGTGTTCCCTTATTACAAAATCATTTCCATAGTTGTTTTTTGAGGTTTCAGACCTTGTTTTTCATAGAATTTTTGAGCCGATTCATTACAGCTCCAAACATTTAACGTCAAGTTATAACAGCCGATTTCCTTTGCATACTTCTTGACATAATCATAAATGACAGTACCAACGTGTTTATCTCTCATATTTTCATCAACGCACAAATCATCTATATACAAATTCTTCATATCTGTCAAAACGTTATCATCTTTACGGTCGGTTATCACGCAAAATGCGTAACCTATAACAACTCCGTCATCTTCTGCAACGAATATCGGACGGTTATCGTCTTTTATGATTTCAACAAGCTCGTCATTTTTATACTTACGGCAATTCGCCTTGAACAAATCAGGTCTGCCATAGTGGTGTACCATAGCTACCTGCAATAACAATTCGTTTATTTTCTCAATATCTTTTATTTCTGCTCTGCGTACCAACATAATTTTTCCTTCTACTTTTTTCTATTAAATAAAGAGTGCATAGGCACTCTTTATAATTACAAAATCCCAATATGTGAAAACACTATCGTTGCAATATTAAAATACAAGAACAGCGAACAACAGTCCACTATTGTTGTTATAAGCGGTGTCGCCATAATCGCCGGGTCAAGTCGGCATTTTTTTGCAAGCATAGGCAACATTGAACCTATAACCTTTGACAAAATAACTGTTGCGATAATTGACAATGCAATCGTCAGTGCAAGCATAAACGGATAATCGCATTTATGCTGATACATTATATAAATTCGCACACCGTTTACCACCGCCAATACCGAACTGACTATAATAGAAATTCTAAATTCCTTGAACACCACTTTAAAAAAGTCCGAAAAATGAATTTCATCAAGTGCAATACCTCTGATTATAAGAGTAGAACTTTGTGCGCCGCAGTTACCGCCGGTATCCATTATCATAGGCATAAACGAAACCAAAAGCGGTACTGCCGCAAATGCGGCTTCGTACCTATTCGTTATAATCTGTGTAATCGTTGCACTTATCATAAGTATCAAAAGCCATACAATACGGCTTTTTGCGTGTTTAAAAATACCTGTTCTGAAATACGATTCCTCATTCGGTGCAATAGCCGCCATTTTTGAGAAGTCCTCTGTATTTTCATCTTGAATGACGTCCATAGCGTCGTCAAATGTAACGATACCGACAAGTCGATTATCCTTATCCACAACCGGTAACGCAAGAAAATCGTACTTTCTGAACATATGTCCGACAATTTCCTTATCTTCAAGCGTATCAACGCTTATAATATGCGTTTCCATAATATCGGCAATCTTATCGTCCTCATCAGCCATAAACAAATCCTTTACAGTGATTACACCGATAAGTTTTCTGTTTTCGGTCACATAACAAGTATAAATAGTTTCCTTATTCACACCGACTTTACGAATTTTTTCAAAAGCTTCCGATACCGTCATATCCTTATGCAGACTGACATATTCTATTGTCATTATACTTCCGGCACTGTCCTTCGGATAACGCAGAATTTCATTAATCGCCTTACGCTCGCCTGTTGTTGAGTTTTTCAAAATTCTCGAAACAACGTTCGCCGGCATTTCTTCGATTATATCAACAGTATCATCAATAAAAGATTCATCAAGAATATCTCTGATTTCTTTATCGGAAAACATCTGTATAAGATGGCTCTGCATATCGCTTTTCATTTGCGCAAATGTTTCAGCCGCCAAATCCTTTGGCAAAAGTCTGAACAAAATCATAAATTCAGTCTTTTCACCGAACACTTCACCGAACAGTTCGTCAAACAACACCGCAAGGTCTGCGGCATTCTCATCTTTCACAATATTTTTTACTTCAAAAAATTTTTTCTCTTTCAAAAGACGGTCTATTTTATTCAGCAAATCTTGCATTGGGGTACCCCCTATCTTATATGAAATTTTCCCATTCTCATATTTATTTTACTGAAAAGTTCTCAGGACGTTTATCACTGTAACCAAATGCGTAAAGAATAGCTTCAACAGTTCTTCTTGACGCTTCACCGTCACCGTAAGGGTTAGCAGCGTGTGCCATTTTATTATACGCATCTTCACTGTCAAGCAATTCCTTTGCAAGACGAACAATATCGTCCTTTTCAACACCTGCTATTTTAACCGTGCCTGCCGCAACAGCCTCAGGACGTTCTGTTTCTTTTCTAAGTACCAAAACAGGCTTTGCAAGTGCCGGTGCTTCTTCCTGTATTCCGCCGCTGTCTGTCATAACCATAAACGAACGTGACATAGCATTATGAAGTTCCTCAACGTCAAGAGGATCAATAAGATGTACTCTGTCCATATCGCCGAGAATACCGAACGCAGTTTCACGAACAGCCGGATTTAAGTGAACAGGATATACAAGTTCAACATCTTCATATTCCGTAACAATCTGCTTTAGCGCATTACAGATATTTTCAAGCGGTTTACCAAGATTTTCGCGTCTGTGAGCAGTTACAATAATTACTCTCTTATTGTCAAAATCAAGGTTGTTAAGGCACTCATCCTTGAACTTATAATCATCACGGACAGTTGTTTTAAGTGCGTCAATAACCGTATTACCGGTTATATAAATAATATCGTCCGAAACATTTTCTTTAAGTAAATTCTTTCTGTTTTGCTCTGTCGGTGAGAAATTAAGATCGGCGATTCTGCCTGTAAGCTGTCTGTTCATTTCTTCAGGGAACGGAGAATATTTATCGTATGTTCTTAGACCTGCCTCAACGTGTCCGACCTTGACTTGATTATAAAAAGCCGCAAGTGCCGCAACGAAACTTGTTGATGTGTCGCCGTGTACAAGCACAATATCAGGCTGTTCCTTTTTAATAACTTCGTCAAGACCTTCCAAAACTCTTGTTGTTATTCCGATAAGACTCTGTCTTGTCTTCATAATATCAAGGTCATAATCAGGTGTTATGCCGAATATTTCAAGAACTTGGTCAAGCATTTGTCTGTGCTGTGCCGTTACACATACGATTGATTCAATATTGTCATATTTTTTCAGTTCAAGTGCAAGCGGAGCCATTTTGATTGCCTCAGGTCTTGTACCGAAAACTGTCATAACCTTTAACTTTTTCACTTTTCTCTATCCTTTCCTACTTATCCTCATTACCTTTTTTATCGGAAACTTCTTCAACGTCAATTTCATTATCATCAGTCAAATTTCTGTTATCCTGATGTTGATGTACATAACTGTTCTTTCCAAGCATACTTCCAATCAAAAGAAGTATAAGCACGCATATTACAAGCAACAATGCTCTGAGTACGCCGCTTTCAGCCAAAAGTACAGCCGTTATTCCAAGCACACCGCTTATTGCGTACAATATAAATACGGTTTGTTTCTGGGAAAATCCCATATCCACAAGTCTGTGGTGCAAGTGTCCTCTGTCCGCAGTCATCGGACTTTGTCCGCGCAATATACGTCTAATCATCGCAAACAATGCGTCAAACAACGGCAATCCCAAAATCAAAAGCGGTACTGCAAACGATATTACCGCATAACTCTTGAACACACCTTGTATAGACAATGTTGCAAGCATAAATCCCAAGAATGTCGAGCCTGTATCACCCATAAATATTTTTGCTGGATTAAAGTTAAACGGCAAAAATCCGAAACACGAACCCATAAGTGCAATACCCAAAATTGCAATCGAATATTCACCCACTCTTATCGATATAAATACAAGCGATATAGACATTATCGCCGACACGCCTGCCGCCAATCCGTCAAGACCGTCAATAAAGTTTACCGCATTTGTTATGAATACAATCCATATAACAGTAAGCGTTACCGAAAGCCATTCGGGAAGTACCCAATACGGATTGTCGCTTAGGAAATTTGGGTTTGTGAACACATCGATTTTTATATCGCCTGCAAACACAACCACAAGTGCAGCAATAATCTGAATTACGAATTTCAGCTTAGCGGGCAGATTTTTGCAGTCGTCTATAACGCCCATGACGGCAATAATCGCCGCACCCGCGAGCGTTCCGTAAAGCTGCCGCGACGGCTGTGCAAAGCACAATGTCGCCACCGTAAATCCAAAAATAATTGCCAAACCGCCTATTCGCGGTGTAGGTTTTTTATGCATTCTTCTGTTGTCTTTCGGTATGTCTATTGCACCGATTTTAAAAGCAAATCGTCTTACCAAAGGAGTCGTTGCAAACGTAAATGCGAACGATACGATGAATGCAAATATCATAAATAAAACTTGTCGAGTTAACATATTACCCTCCATTACAGCACAAAGCCGACTTTCTTATACACCTTTTTCAATGTTCTCTGTGAAATTCTCTTTGCACTGTCAGCACCTCTTTGACATATATCCATAAGGTACTGCTTATCGGCAATAAGTTTATCATATTCATTTCTGATCGGGCGGATACATTCAACAACCGCCTCCGCAACGTCATTCTTAAAGTCACCGTAACCCTTACCGCTGTAATCCTTTACGATTGACTCAATATTCCTGCCTGTTACGGCTGACATAATGCTCAAAAGGTTGTTAATTCCGGCTTTTGTCGGATCGTTTTCACGATATTCAATAACACCCTCACTGTCCGTTACCGCACTCTTTATCTTCTTGGCGATAACATTCATATCGTCCATCATTGAAATATATCCCTTAGGGTTAGGATCTGACTTTGACATCTTCTTTTCAGGCTCTTGCAAGCTCATTATCTTTGCACCCGACTTTGAAAGCATGCCTTCAGGAATTTTGAATACATCACCGTAAAGCGAGTTAAATCTCTGTGCAATGTCACGGCAAATTTCAATATGCTGCATTTGATCCTTACCTACAGGCACATAGTCTGTTTGGTAAAGCAAAATATCTGCCGCCATAAGTACAGGATATGTAAACAATCCCGCATTGATGTTTTCGGCATGACGTGCAGACTTATCCTTAAACTGCGTCATTCTCTGCAATTCACCCATATATGTGTAACAGTTAAGTACCCAGCCAAGCTCTGCGTGTGCTGGGTTATGCGACTGAATAAACAAAATTGTTTCTTCCGGATTAATTCCGCAAGCGATGTACAAAGCAAGCACTTCAAGAGTTCTTCTTCTTATATCAGCAGGAGTTTGACGGACTGTAATTGTATGCAAGTCCATCATTGAGTATATACAGTTATAATCTTTCTGTATGTCAACCCAATTTTTTATTGCTCCCAAATAGTTTCCGAGTGTAAGATTTCCCGACGGTTGCACGCCTGAAAATATGATTTTCTTATCTTCCATTATTATCTTCCTTTCACAGATTAAAGCATTTCTGTCAAGACTTCTCCCAAACGTCTTACACCTTCTTCTATATTTTCAATAGTAGCTGATGAATAGTTAAGTCTGAACATATTTGACGGAGCATATATATCCGTTGCAAAATTTGAACCGGGTACGATAGCGACTTTCTTTTCAAGGCACTTATCGACAATCGGTGTAATATCTTCGATAGTAGGGCATTCGCACCATAGGAATATACCGCCCTCAGGCACTACCCACTTAACTTTACCCTGTGGGAAATATTTTTCCATTGCACTGACCATTGCGGCACATTTCTTTCCGTAAAGCTCTCTGTTCTTTGCAATGTACTTATCTATATCATACTTCTTCATAAATTCCACACACATAAGCTGTGTAATCATCGGTGTATGTACGTCATTGACCTGCTTTAGCATTTCAATCTTTTCCGCAAGCGGTGCAGGTGCTACAATGTAGCCAAGACGCATACCCGGTGAAAGAATTTTTGAGAATGAGCCTGCATAAACAACTCTGTCCTCTGTATCAAGCGACTTGATTGTCGGCACGTCCTCACCTGCAAAACGTAAGTCACCGTAAGGATTGTCCTCAAGGATTAGCACGTCATACTTTGATGCGATTTCAAGCATACGCTTTCTCTTTTCAAGCGACATTGTACAGCCTGTCGGATTTTGGAATGTAGGAATTGTGTAAATCATCTTTACACCGTCCGTATTCTTCAGAGTTTCTTCAAGCTCGTCCATATTCATACCGTCAGCCTCAACAGTAACGCCGACAAGTTCAGCCTCATATGTTCTGAACGCATTAAGACTTCCTATAAAGCTTGGACTTTCAACGATAACCTTGTCACCCTTATTTAATACAGCCTTTGCAGTAAGGTCGATACCTTGATTTGCACCTGTCATAATAAGAATTTCATCATTTTCACCGACTGAATTAACTTTTTCCGCACGCTTTCTTGCACAGTCTTTCATTTTCGGATAGCCGTCTGTTGTACCGTACTGCAAAGCAAGAGTAGGGTTTGTCATAAGAATTTTACCCGCAATTTTTGAAAGTTCGTCACCCGGGAACAATTCAGACGCAGGGTTTCCTCCTGCAAGTGAGATAATCTCAGGATCAGCCATACGCTTGAACATTTCACGAATGGCGCTGCCTTTCATCGTCTTAACTCTGTCAGCCATAAATTTTGTATATTCCATTTTTCAAAACTTCTTTCTATTTATTAATTTTCTTCCATGAATCTTTTAATGCAACAGTTCTGTTGAAAACAGGCTTTTCAGGTGTTGAATCTTTATCAACGCAGAAATATCCCAATCTAAGGAATTGGAACTTATCTCCTACACTTAAATTTGTCAAATTGCTTTCAAGTTTTGCATTTTTAAGAACTATCATAGAATCTTTGTTAAGATTGTCTGTAAAGTCATTTACGCCTGTTTCGTCAGACGGATTTTCAACCGTAAACAATCTGTCGTAAAGACGTACTTCCGCGTCTATTGCGTGTGCGGCACTTACAAAGTGAATTGTACCCTTTACCTTACGTCCGTCAGGTGAGTCACCGCCGCGGGTTTCGGGATCGTATGTGCAGTGTACAGCAATAATATTGCCGTTCTCGTCCTTTTCACAGCTTGTGCAAGTAACGTAATACGCACTTTTTAGTCTTACTTCTCTGCCGGGTGAAAGTCTGAAATACTTCTTCGGAGCGTCCTCCATAAAGTCGTCTTCTTCTATATAAAGTTCACGCGAAAATTCTACTGTTCTCTTACCCATTTCAGGATTTTCAGGATTAACTTCAACTTCAATCTGTTCAACCTTATCTTCAGGATAATTGTCGATTATAAGTTTAATCGGTCTTAAAACCGCCATTGCTCTCGGTGCTTTCTTATTCAAATCTTCTCTTATACAAGCCTCAAGCAAAGCAAAGTCAACAACGCTGTTTGCTTTTGAAACACCGATTCTTTCGCAGAAATCACGAATAGCCTCAGGTGTGTAACCGCGTCTGCGCATACCGCATAGTGTTGACATTCTCGGATCGTCCCAACCCGACACAATATTTTCACGAACAAGTTTCAGACAACGTCTTTTACTTGTAAGCGTATAGTTAAGATTCATTCTTGCGAACTCAATCTGTCTTGAAGGGCTTTCATAGCCGACTTCTTTTAATACCCAATCATAAAGCGGTCTGTGATCCTCAAATTCAAGTGAACAAAGCGAATGAGTAACACCCTCAACAGTATCTGAAATAGGATGTGCAAAGTCATACATAGGATAAACTACCCACTTATCACCTGTTCTGTGATGATGTGCACGAAGTATTCTGTAAATAATCGGGTCACGCATATTTAGGTTAGGTGACGCCATATCGATTTTTGCTCTTAGTACCTTTGCACCGTCCGCAAATTCACCATTTGTCATTCTCTCGAACAAATCAAAGTTTTCTTCAATCGTTCTTTCTCTGTACGGACTGTTCTTACCTGGAGTTTTAAGAGTACCTCTGTACTCTCTTATTTCTTCCGGTGACAAATCGTCAACATATGCCTTACCCTTTTTGATAAGTTTTACAGCCGCCGCATAAATATCGTCAAAATAATCAGACGCATAAAGCACCTTGTCCCACTTAAAACCAAGCCACTTTATATCCTCCATTATTGCGTCAACGTATTCTGTATCTTCCTTTGTAGGGTTAGTATCGTCAAGACGCAAGTTACATTTTCCGTTATACTTTTCAGCCATACCGAAATCTATGCTTATAGCCTTTGCGTGTCCGATATGAAGATAACCGTTAGGTTCGGGAGGAAAACGCGTTTGTACATGGTCGTACACTTTTTCCTCAAGGTCTTTGTCTATTGCTTCTTCAATAAAATTTCTGCTGAATATTTCTTCCATATATCTTTATCCCCTTAAACTTTCTATTGCTTCGTCAAATCTCTTCATCACTTCGTCCTTACCAAGCACTTGAAGTATTTCGTAAAGGTCCGGAGTATTTCTTCTGCCTGTTGCCGCAACACGAATAACGCCTGCGACATCACCGACATGTCCCTTATATGAATCAGGGTCTTTTTTATAAACCTTAGGTGCTTTAGCATAACCTATTGTTTCCGCCATATCTCTTACCTGCGGGAACCAATCGTCGCTGCTGACGTTTTCGTCGTAAATCTGCTTGTAAAGTTCAAGTATTTCTATCATATCATCATTTGAAAGATTATCCGGAAAATCAAATTTTCTGTCCCAAAGCTCCGAATAGAAATACGAAACGTAATTTTCAACGTCTGTCCAAGCCGAAATATCTTTACGCGGTTTTGCGTTTCCACGCTCTATCGCAAATATTGCCTTTGCATATTCTTCGTCATCAACAAGAAGTTTGTATAGTTTCTTATTGTTTTCCTTTGCCCAATCAGTAACCATTTCATAAACTTCTTCCGCACTCAAACGGCAAATATAGTTTTTGCTTACGTCCGCAAGCTTAACCATATCGAAAAGTGCGCCTGCTTTACTCATTTTCGAGAACGAAAACTTAAAGTTGTCTATATCCTCATTAGGATTTGCAAGACGCCAATCTTCATAATTTGAATTGGCAAGCGTCATTAAGTATTCCCAAATTGCGCCTTTCGGATAACCGACCTCACTGTAATAGCTTACTGCCGCCTCAGGGTCTTTTCTCTTTGAAAGTTTACGCTTACCGCCGTTTTCCTCTTTCATAATAGGCGAAATGTGCGCATACTTAGGCGGTTTTAAACCGCATAGCCAGAACAACTGCAAATGTATCGGCACTGATGAAATCCATTCGTCACCACGAATAACGTGAGTTGTACGCATTAAATGGTCGTCAACAACGTGAGCAAAGTGGTATGTAGGAGTTCCGTCCTTTTTCAAAAGTACAACGTCAAGAATATTTTCAGGCATTTCAATTTCGCCCTTGATAACATCCTTAAACTTAATTCTCTTGTCTTCCTTACCCGGTGACTTCAATCTTACAACGTATTCATCGCCGTTTTCAATTCTCTTTTGTGCCTCTTCAACAGTGATGTCGCGATACTTTGCAAATTCACCGTACACACCAGGAAGTAATTTTTCACTTTCCTGCTTTTCTCTGATTGTTGCAAGTTCTTCTTCCGTCATAAAGCACGGATATGCAAGTCCCTGCTCAACAAGTGACTTAACATATGCCTGATATATATCTTTTCTCTTACTTTGAGTATATGGACCGTATGCACCCTTTTCGTCAGTTTCTGACAGCATACCCTCATCGATTTCTATACCGAAATCGTTAAGTCCCTTTACTATAAGGCTTACACCGTTTTCAACCTCACGTTTTTTATCGGTATCTTCTATTCTCAGATAGAATACACCGTTTGTTGACTTTGTCGCCGTCTTTCCGATAAATGCGGCAAACAATCCGCCGAAATGCAAAAATCCTGTCGGACTTGGTGCAAAACGAGTTACAACCGCACCCTCTTCAAGATTTCTTTTGGGATACATTTGTTCGTAATCGTCGGGAGTTTTTGTTATATTCTTGAACAAAAGATCTGCCATTTGTTTATTACTGTCCATTTTTTTATTAATTCCTTTCATTATAGCTAATATACCTATTCTATATTATTATACCTAAAATGAACTCTAATATCAATGGTTTTTGGGAATTTTTTTCGCATAAAGCAAAAAAATCAGAGTATAACAGAATGTTATACTCTGATTTAATAATTTCATTAATTTATTTTGTCTAAAACTTCGTCATTTACGGTAACTTTTATACCGTATTCGTCAGACCATTTTTTAACTTGTTCGTAAAATGCGTTGTTCTGCATTGTAGTATTGATAGTTTCCGCCTCATTTTCATATTCTTCTTCAAAACATTCCTGTGATTCGTCAAGCGGCAATCGTTTTATTACATAATATCCCGAATCTGACTGAACAAGTGTAAATTCGTCGGCTTTTATCGAATCAACGCCTTCTTCAAATTCTATACCTGTTTCGTTATCGGTGAAAATATATCCGTTTTCATCGGAATCATTTGCGGTATTCGGTGAATAATCGCTTATAAGCGTGTCAAAATCTTCACCGTTTTGTGCTTTTTCCAAAACTTCTTCCGCTGTTTTCTTTGCCTCTTCCTTTTTGTCGTCCGATACTTCGTCACCGGTTTGTGAGTCGATAGTCGAAATCAACACATACTTGACACGTCTGTAATGTTCTTTAAAATATTCACGCAATTCATCTTCCGTAAATGTTGGTGTTTCCGTTTGTTTCTTCAATGCGTCCGTATAGCAGCTTACCGACGCAAGCATATCAATATAATCATCAGTCAGGTTATTGTCCTTTAAAAACTTCTTATATCCGCCCTCACGGTCATAAGAATCTTTTATCGACTTTTGATAATCCTTTAATTTAGACTGTGTGTCACTGTCAAGTTTTATATCCATCGCCTTTGCCACTTCAACGATAAGCTGGTTTCTTTGGCAGTATTCAAGCGATGATTTTTTCGCCTGACCCATATTGTAATTTTCCTTATATGTGTTCATATAATAGTTAAATTCACTCTCGGTAATCTGTGTATCTCCGACAGTCATAACAATCGGATTGTCGCTATTTGCACTTTGACCGCAGGCACTCAACATCATCACGCTTGCCAATGCCACTGCCGCAAGTTTTGTATATTTCATATGTCTTTCTCCTTAAAATCTTATGATTTTATTATACTATCTTTTTCGGCACTTTGCAATTCCTTTATTGTACTTAACAAATTATTTACAATATTCAAGATTTTCTTATATTCACCCTTAATCGCATAGCTTATGACAGGTTTGTCGCCCGACAACAGCTTTATGCGTTTAGGGAACATTTTATCAAGTCCCATAATAAGATTTGCGTCAACGTAATTTTCGCCGAATTTCATCAAAAGATTGTCACCGCTCTGTGCTATTTCATATATACCACATTCTTTGGCATACGTTTTAAGTGACGCAACTTCGATAATATTTTGTACGGCTCTCGGTATATCACCGAATCTGTCGATAAGTTCGTCCTCGATTTCAAACTTATCGTCCTCCGTTTCGATTGCCGCGATTTTCTTGTATATATCAATACGTTGATTGTGGTTTCTGATATAGCTTTCAGGCAAATATGCGTCAATATTTATATCAATCGCAGCGTCCTGCACATCGTCAATCTTAATACCCTGTGCCTCATCAACGCTTTCTTTCAGCAATTTACAGTACATATCGTAGCCGACTGCGTCCATATGTCCGTGCTGTTCAGGTCCTAAAATATTGCCTGCGCCTCTGATCTCAAGGTCACGCATTGCGATTTTAAATCCCGAACCGAACTCGGTAAATTCCTTTACCGCACGAAGTCTTTTTGACGCAATATCCGATAATATCTTATCTCTGTGATACGTCAAATACGCATATGCCGCACGATTTGAACGTCCGACACGTCCTCTTAACTGATAAAGCTGTGAAAGTCCCATTTTATCGGCATTTTCAATTATAATCGTATTCGCATTCGGAATGTCAAGACCTGTTTCGATAATAGTCGTACAGACAAGTACGTCGGTTTTGCCGTTTACCATATCGTACATAATATCTTCAAGTTCGTCCTCTTTCATCTTACCGTGACCGACTGCAACGGTTATATCGGGGAACATTGAACGTATCCATTCCGCTTTTCTGTATATTCCCTGTACACGGTTATACAGATAAAACACCTGTCCTCCGCGTGACAGTTCATTTCTGACAGCGTCCGCTATAACTGCCGGATTGTCCTCCAAAACATACGTCTGTACAGGGTATCTGTTTTCGGGTGGTTCCGAAAGCACACTCATATCTCTTACACCCGTCATTGCCATATGCAAGGTACGCGGTATAGGCGTTGCAGTCATTGTCAGAACGTCTATATTTTGCTTTAATTCCTTTAACCGTTCCTTGTGTGCAACACCAAATCTCTGTTCCTCGTCTATGATAAGCAATCCCAAATCTTTAAATTCCAAGTCCTTTGAAAGTATTCTGTGCGTTCCGATAATTATATCAATTTCGCCCGTTTTAAGTTTTTTCAAAATACGTTTTTGCTCGGACGCGGTACGGAAACGCGACAGCATTTCAACCTTTATCGGAAAACTTTCCATACGTTTTAAAAACGTTTCATAATGCTGCATTGCAAGAATTGTCGTAGGGCAAAGATATGCGACTTGTTTTGAGTCGCCGACCGCCTTAAATGCCGCACGAAGTGCAATTTCCGTTTTACCGAAACCAACGTCACCGCAAAGAAGTCTGTCCATCGGCTTTTGGCTTTCCATATCGCCTTTAACTTCTTCAATCGACCTTAACTGGTCGTCCGTTTCCTGATATGGGAACGTATCTTCAAAATCACGTTGCCAAGGTGTGTCTTCACTGTACGCAAAACCTTTTGCCTTCTCACGTTCCGCATAAAGTGCAACAAGTTTTTTCGCCAATTCTTCCGTTGACTGTTTTACTCTCTGCTTTGTCTTGTTCCATTCGTTACTGCCGAGCTTATTAAGTTTCAGCTTTTTATCGGTATTGCCGACATATTTATAAAGCAGATTAAGCTGGTCAATCGGAATATACAAAGAATCTGTGCCTTGATACTGAATTTTAAGGTAATCCTTTGTTATACCGCCGACAACCATTTTCTTTGTACCCATATATTGACCGATACCGTGCGTTTGATGTACAACGTAGTCGCCTACACTTATATCTGTGTAATTCTTAATTCTGTTTGCATTTTCAACTTTACGTCTTGAACGGCTTTTCTTTGTTTCAAAAATTTCTCTGTCGGAAACAAGCACAAAATTAATTTCGGGATACTCAAACCCCTTATTAAGTTCACCCTTTATTATAACGGTTTCGCCTTTATTGAAATTTGCTTTATTTGCGTCATCACCGATAAATCTCGCTCTTATCCCCTTGTCAACAAGCACACCTGCAAGGTTTTCGCCGCGACCTCTTGACGTACAAAGAATTGCGACAGTATAATTTTTACTTTGCCAATTCCTCAAATCTTCATACAAATACTCGATTTTACCGTGGAACGAAACAGTTGTTTTAGTTGTGAATGTTTCAAGGTGCTTGTATTTAAAGTCGGTTGACGAATGAGAAAGAACATCAAGCGATATAAGTTTTTTCGCCGACATTTCATGCACTTTATCGTGATATGAGCAATAAAAACTATCCTTTGCAGCACCGATTATTCCCTTTTCTTTAAGTTCGGCTACTACTTCGTTTTTCTCCCATTCAAACGTCTTGCCACGCTCGCTTATACGTTTCGGGTCAATTATAAACACAAGGTCATTATCCGAAAAATAATCGGTAATTGACGGTATTTTGTCATATACAAGCGATACATATTTGTCTATTGACGGGAAATATCTTACTTCCTTAAAGCTTTCTATATCCGATTCGGTTGTTTCGATAAAATAGCTTTCGTCACTCTTTTTACGTTTTGCACTTCTTATGCGTTTTTCAAGCTCTGCTATAATTCTGTCACGTTTTTCGTCAGTGATAACCGCCTCATTCGCCGTTGTCACACGTGCGAAGTCAATCTTATCAAGCGAACGCTGAGTATATGTGTCAAACTCTCTTATAGAGTCGGTTTCATCATCAAAAAATTCGATTCTGTACGGATTTTCGTTGCCGACAGGAAATATATCAAGTATTCCGCCGCGGATTGCGAACTGTCCCGCACCCTCAACGCTGTCCTCTCTTGAGTAACCCATTACAACAAGGTCCTCCGTCAGTTTTTCAAGATTAAACGTTTTTCCAAGCTCAAAATCTATACAAAGGCTCTCAAATTCTTCTTTATCGCAAGTATACTGCAGAATTGCGTCAAGGCTTGTCACAACTATATAATCGCCGCCGCTTACAAGTTTCTGTATAACGGAAATTCTTGCGTGCTCGTTCTGATGACCGGAGGTTTCGATATTATAGAAAATATATTCCTTTGTCGGAAAATACAAGACATTATCCGAATACAATTCCATATCCGAATAAAGTTTTCTCGCCTCCATATCACTGTAACACACAACAAGCGCAGAGGATTTATTTTCATTTTTCAGCGAATAAATAAGCTGTCCCTGAGCCGATTCAACTATTCCCGCAACAGAAACAGGCGTATTATTAAGATTTTCTACTATGCCTTTATACGGTGCATAATCGTTTAAAATATCAGAAAAATTCATATTTACAGCCTTTCTGCCCACAACCGTTCTTTACACACCTTGTCGTGGACGGACAAAATGCACTTTTTTATTTGCCGTTATACTTATTCATCGCAGACTGTACACCGTTTTTGATAATCTCCGCAACGGCTTTTTCCGCTTTAACTATTGCGTCCTCCATTACAGGAATTTCTTCCTTTGTAAATCTGCCGAGTACAAAGTCTGCCAAATCATAATCTTCGTGTTTCGGTGCACCGACACCCATTTTTACTCTTGGGAATGTATCGCTGTTTAGACGGTATATTATAGATTTAAGTCCGTTGTGACCGCCGGCACTTCCTTTCGGTCTTACTCTTATTCTGCCTACATCAAGAGATATATCGTCATTGATTACAATAATATTTTCAGGCGGTATTTTATAAAACTGTGCCATTTCACCGACTGAATCACCGCTTAAATTCATATATGTCTGCGGTTTTACAAGGTACACCTTTTCACCGCTTATTGTCGCCTCACCGTACACCGCTTTAAACTTTAATTTGGTAAGTTTTGCACCGTACTTATCCGCAATATAGTCTATTGTGTGAAATCCGATATTATGACGTGTCATATCGTACTGCTTACCCGGATTTCCAAGTCCCACTATTAAATACATTGGTATAATCTCCTCTTTACGTCCAAAAAGGGCAGATAATTTATCTGCCCAAATATCTTTAAAACTCATATTACTTACGTTTATCCTTCCAACCCTCTTTATTAACCTGTCTTGCACGCGCGATAGACAAGCTATTTTCAGGAATATCTTCTGTTATTGTCGAACCTGCGGCAATATAAACGCCGTCACCGACATTAATCGGCGAAACGAAGTTTGTATTACAGCCTACAAAGCAATCGTCACCGATTGTTGTTCTGTATTTCTTCTTACCGTCATAGTTACACGTTACAGTACCACAGCCGAAGTTTACCCTTTTACCGACATCGCTGTCGCCGATGTATGTAAGGTGAGAAATCTTTGTACCGTCGTCAATATTTGAATTTTTAAGTTCGACAAAATCGCCGACTTTAACTTCCTTACCCACATGACAATTAGGTCTGATATACGCAAAAGGTCCTACGTGTGTACCCTCGTCAACTTCCGATTCAAGTATAACTGAGCTTAACACGTCAACGCCGTCATGTATAACCGCTCTGTCAAGCATACTTCCCGAACCGATAACGCAGTCAGAGCCGATTTTTGTACCGCTCTTTATTGTGACGTTCTGACAAATTTCAGTATCATTGCCGATTTCAACGCCGTCTTCGATATAAACGCTTTCAGGATTACGCATTGTAACACCGTTTCTCATATGGTATTCATTAATACGCTTTTGCATAATCTTCTCGGCTTCATTAAGCTGTACTCTGTCGTTTATACCTCTGATTTCGTCATTGTCCGAAATTGCGTAACCGCCGATTTTCTTACCGGCACTTAGAAGTATTTCAAGAGTATCTGTAAGGTAATATTCGCCTTGTGCGTTGTTCGGAGTAATCTTATCAAGTGCATATACAAGCGACTGTGCGTCAAAAACGTACATTCCCGAATTTACTTCGTTTATTTTCTTTTCTTCTTTACTTGCGTCCTTTTGCTCAACGATTTTCAAAACAGAACCGTCATTATCTCTTACAATTCTTCCGTAACCTGTCGCATCGTCAAGAATTGCGGTTATAACAGTTGCTTGATTGCCGTTATTTTTGTGATATTCAATAGCCTTGTTTATTGTTTCGGCAGTTATAAGAGGAGTGTCACCGTTTAGAATAACAACCTCGCCCTTTGAATTTTTTATAACGTCGATAGCTTGCATAACTGCGTGACCTGTACCTTTTTGTTCAGCCTGCAACGCAAATTCGCACACATCGCCGAGTACCTCTTTAACCGTTTCAGCCTTATGACCGACAACCGCGCAAACCTTGTCCGCACCTGCTGCCTCAGACGCGTCAATAACCCACTTTGAAAGCGGTTTACCGCATACTTTATGAAGTACCTTCGGCATTTTCGACTTCATTCTTGTTCCCATTCCTGCCGCTAAAATTACACTTGTAAACATAAATAACTCCTCTCAAAAACACTTATAAATCCATTTTTGATGTAACTTCCATATCGTGATGTATCTGTTCAATAAGTTTATCTACACCGTCAAATTTTATAACACCCCTAAGTTTTTTCGCAAAACTCACGCGTATATATTCTCCGTAAATATCCTCGTCAAAATCAAGGATATGACTTTCCACTGTCAATTTTCTTGCACCGAATGTCAGATTTTTTCCGACATTAACAACGCATTTCAAACGCTTTCCACGCACATACGTTATACCTGCGTAAACACCCTCTTCGGGAAGTGCCATATTCACGTCATAATCAACATTCGCAGTCGGAATACCCATTTTTCTGCCGTTCTGCAAACCTTTCACAACATTGCCTTCAATGCAATAACGTCTGCCCAAAAAACGTTCCGCTTTTTCCATATCACCGGCTTTTATAATGCTCCTTATGTATGTACTCGAAACGATTTTTCCGTCAAGCTTTATAACGTCCGTAACAAACACTTTAAATCCGTATTTCTCGCCAAACCATTTTAAAAGTTTAACGTCACCTTGTGCTTTGTAGCCGAAACTGTAATCATATCCGACACAAACAGCCTTTATATGAAGATTTTCAACAAGATACTGTACAAATTCTTCGGGAGTTTTTTTCATAAACTCCTTATCAAATTTCTCCATATACACAAAATCGGGCTTTTCACGTTCCAAAAGCTCCAACTTTGCCTCATTCGGCGTTATAAGCTCAATCTTATGCCCAACAACGTCATTTGTGTTTTCTTCAAACAACAGCACACCGCTTTTTAAGCCGTTTTCTTTTGCATATTTAATACCGTTTCTGATAATCGTCATATGAGCGATATGAAGTCCGTCAAAATTTCCGAGTGCAACAACCGTACCATCGTAATCTGTTTTATCACGGAATATCTTCATTTATATCGCCCCCTTAATTCCAGAAAGATTTTTCAAGTTTTAATTTGCCGTCTGTAATCTTTGATATACACAAAAATTTATTTTTTTCGTCATACACGCGGTAAGATTGTCCCTCTTTACCGCTGTACGTCATCTGTACACCGTTCGTAACGCTTTTAACTTGCTTTGGGTTAAGTTTAATTTTAGGATATTCCTCAAACATTCTGTCAACGGGAATTATGATTTTTTCAAGCTCGCCGTTGTTTTTCAATGTTTCGATTTCCTTTAGAGTGTGGCTTTCTTCTATCGTAAACGGTCCTGTTTTTGTACGTCTTAATGTGTTCATATACGCACCGACGTGCAGTTTCATACCTATATCCTCGCAAAGTGTTCTGATATATGTACCTTTTGAACACGAAACGTCAATAGTCACACGTTCGCCGTTAATTTCAAGTATATCAATAGAATTTATCGTCACCTTACGGCTTTTCCTCTCAACTTCGATACCTTTTCTTGCAAGTTCGTAAAGTTTCTTGCCGTTTTGCTTTATCGCAGAATACATAGGCGGTATCTGCTCGATTTCACCGACAAAGCTCATTATAGCTTGTCTGATTTCATCTTCACTGCAAGTCACTTCACACTCCGTAAGCACTTCACCGTCAGCATCCTGCGTATCGGTCGTCATACCAAGCACAAACTCAGCTCTGTAACACTTGTCCGACAAAGTAAGCATATCCGCAACCTTTGTTGCAGAGCCGATACAAACAGGCAGCACGCCAGTTGCCTCAGGGTCAAGCGTTCCCGTATGTCCAACCTTTTTTATACCCGTCATCTTACGCATAACATAAACCATATCATGCGAAGTACGTCCCAAAGGCTTATCTATTATAATTATACCGTTCATTATAATCTCCGTTAAATTATTTTATCCAAAGCTCTTTTGCAAGCGTCGATAACAGCCCTTTCGGCTTTTTCGGTTGAATCGAAATCCAAAGTCGCACCTGCCGCTTTAATATGACCGCCGCCGCCGAACTTCATTGCAACTTCCGCAACGTCGGCTTTACCGTTTGAACGCAAATTAAGTCTGAAACCGTTGTTTGTACGTTTTATGCAAACCGCAATTTCAGTACCCTCAATTCTTCTCGGAATATCAACCAAATTCGGAATATCTTCCTTACCCATTCCGTACTTTGCACCGATTTTTTCATCGGTAATTACCGCTTTAATTTTACCGTCTGCATATTCCTTGATATTTTCGGTAATTTCTGCTTTTAATTTCGCCGCCGCAAGCGACTCACTGTCAAAAAGCAGTCTTGCCACTTCCGCATGGTCAAAATCATATTCCAAAAGGTTTGCCGCCGTACGCATTGTTTTAGACGTAACGTTACTGTACTTAAAGCAACCCGTATCGGAGCATATTGCCGTATACAAATCCTTGGCAATATCATTATCCAATTCAATGCCCATTTTTTCAAATAAAGCATACAAAATTTCACCTGCCGCAGCCGCTTTACCGTCAACATAATTTGCATCGGCAAAATTAGTGTTTGTCAAGTGATGGTCAATATTTATTGAATTATTTATTTCTTCAAAGAGGGACTTTCTCTCTGCTATACGTCCCAAATCACCGCAGTCAATGCACGCGCAAAGGTCGTGATTATGTTTCATACCCTCTTGATACAAAACATAATCATCACCTATAAATGCCAATCTTGACTCAATTCTTCCGTTTACATATACGGTCGCCTCTTTACCCAACTTTCTCATAACCTTTGCAAATGCAAAGCATGAGCCGATTGTATCCGGATCCTCATTCAAATGAGTAAGCACTGCTACGGATTTTGCCTCCATTATCTTATCAATAACAGCCTGCATAACTAATCCCCTTTATTTCTTGTTTATATTATTAAGAAGTCTTTCGATATTTGCACCATGCTCGATTGAATCATCAAGTTCAAACACAAATTCCGGCGTATATCTTAAATCAATTCGTTTACCCAATTCACGTCTTATAAAGCCGGCGGCACTCTTTAAGCCCTGCATAGCTTTTTTCTTCGTTTCTTCATCGCCCATAACGGAAATATATGCCTTTGCATATCTCAAATCGTTTGTCACATTTACAGTAACAACGCTCGTCATAAGCGGAATACGCGTATCTTTTAATTCACGAATTATATTTGCAAGTTCACGCTTAACTTCTTCATTGATTTTGTCAATTCTTGCCATATTTATTCCTCTCCGATGAATGGCTGAATTTCAGCCAATAACTATCTTTCTATTTCTTCCATAACAAAACATTCGATAGTATCGCCCTCTTTAATATCGTTGAAGTTTTCAACACCAATACCACATTCAAAGTTTTCCGCAACTTCTTTTGCGTCATCTTTAAATCTCTTTAGAGAATTTATAGTACCCTCGTGAACTATGATACCGTTACGAACGATACGAATTTCAGCATTACGCTGAATTTTGCCTTGTGTTACATAACAACCTGCGATAGTACCCACGTTTGACACCTTGAATGTCTGACGTACTTCCGCATAACCGATAACGACTTCCTTAAATTCAGGGTCAAGCATACCCTTCATAGCAGCCTCAATTTCTTCGATTGCCTGATAAATAACTCTGTAAAGTCTTATATCAACTTCATTCTGTTCAGCCGACGCAAGTGCACCTGCGTCAGGTCTTACGTTAAAGCCGACAATGATAGCATTTGACGCATTTGCAAGCATTACGTCAGATTCGTTAATCGCACCTACACCGCCGTGAATTGCTCTTACTCTGACTTCATCGTTAGACAATTTTTCAAGTGACTGTTTAACAGCCTCAACGCTACCTTGTACGTCAGCCTTGATGATAACGTCAAGCTCTTTCATGTTACCCTCGTCAATCTGGCTGAACAAGTTATCAAGTGATACTTTAACAACTTGATTAAATTTATTTTCTTGAAGTTCCTGTTTTCTCTGTTCAGCAACGTCACGTGCAAGTTTTTCGTTTTCAACGACCATAAATGTGTCGCCACCCGACGGTGCCTCCGACAAGCCAAGAATTTCAACCGGTGTTGACGGCGGTGCAGTCTTAACACGTCTGCCCTTATCGTTTACCATCGCACGAACTCTGCCGACAGCTGTTCCGGCAATTACAAAATCACCGACTTTAAGTGTACCGTTCTGTACAAGAACAGTCGCAACAGGACCTCTGCCCTTATCGATTTCAGCCTCGATTACAGTACCTTGCGCATCTCTGTTAGGGTTAGCCTTTAGCTCCTGCATATCTGCAACAAGAAGTACCATTTCCAAAAGTCCGTCAATGTTAATTCTCTTTTTAGCCGAAATTTCAACGCAGACAGTATCTCCGCCCCATTCTTCAGGTACAAGATCGTACTCGACAAGCATTTGCTTAACTCTTTCAGGGTTAGCACCGTCTTTATCAATCTTGTTAATTGCAACAACGATTGTAACACCTGCCGCTTTTGCATGGTTAATAGCCTCGATTGTCTGTGGCATAATACCGTCATCAGCCGCAACAACAAGTATTGCAACGTCAGTTACCTGTGCACCTCTCGCACGCATTGTTGTAAACGCTTCGTGACCCGGTGTATCAAGGAATGTTATAAGTCTGTCGTTTAGTTTAACGCTGTAAGCACCGATATGCTGTGTAATACCGCCAGCCTCTGTGTCTGTTACGCTTGTGTCACGGATTGCGTCAAGAAGTGATGTCTTACCGTGGTCAACGTGACCCATTACAACAACTACAGGAGGACGCGGAACAAGATCTTCCGGCTTATCTTCTTCCTCGGTTTCAATCATAAGCATATCTTCTTTTGTAAGAACAACTTCCTGTTTAACTTCAATACCGAAATCGTCACCGATAAGCTGTGCTGTTTCAAAGTCGATAGCTTGGTTTTGTGATGCCATAACTCCAAGCATCATAAGTTTTTTAACAACTTCTGCCGATGTCTTACCCATCTTAGACGCAAATTCACCGACTGTAATTGTTTCAGGGATTTCAACCTCTGTTATAACCTTAGCCTTTATTTCCTTTTTAGGCTGTTGGTTCTTTTCCTTTTCACGACGGTTTTTGCCGCCCTTTTTATTTTTAGCTTTACCGCCCTTTTTATCCATCTTGATATTATCAGGAACCATATCTTCAATACGTTCACGGGATTCTATTGTATCAAGTTCAACAGTTGATTGACGGGTATCAACATAACGTTTCTTTTCCTCCGTCTTTACAACATACTCTTCTTCCGTATTGGTATGGTCGATATTGCTTAAGTCAATTCTTTGACCCGACTGTTTCTTTGCAACTTTCTTATGCTTTTCTTGCTTTTGCTTTTCTTCTTTCTTTTCAGCCTTTGTTTCAGTCTTAACTTCGGCTTTTACCTCTGCTTTTTCTTCAGTCTTTTTAACTTCTTTAACAGGTTTTTCTTCTGCTTTCTTTTCTTCTTTCTTAGCAGGTTTTTCAGCCTTTTCTTCAGTTTTCTTTGCAGGCTTTTTCGCCGGCTTTTCTTCGTCATTGCCGTCTTCGCTTGCTTTCTTCAAAGCCGCCTCACGCATTTCGCGGATTTCTTCATCTGAAACTTGGTTCATCTCCGTATAAATATCGAAAATCAAACCGATAGTTTCTTCGTCAACCACGCTTGCCGAACTCTTTAGTTCTACTCCGAATTCCGCAAGTTTAGCTATTATATCCTTATTTGTAATCTTTAGATTTTTTGAAATCTCACCTAATTTTATCTTATCTGCCATATTTGCATCACCCTTTCTCCATGTCCCAGAGGGATTAGTCGTTTAATCTATCTAAAATTGCTTTCGCAAAATTGTCGTCATTTACGGAAACTACCGCACGGCTGTCTGCTCCTGTAAACTTGCCAAGCTCCGCCTTACTTCCCGCCTCAACAAATTTCGTTTTATAAAATTTGCATGAATCGGTTATTGATTTTTTTGTATTATCAGATGCGTCACACGCTACTATAATAAGCTTTGAAACACCGCTTTTAACGGCTTTTGAACATATATCTTCACCTGTCTGCACCTTACCGGCTCTTTTTGCCAAGCCGAGCATACCTAAAAATTTGTTGTTCAAATCAATTCCTCCGCCGCTTTATATAGTTCCTTTGGGACGGCACATTTAAAATGACGCTCAATCCCTCTTTTTTTCTCCGCATTTCGAATACAGTCTATATTCTTGCAAATATAAGCACCACGTCCGAATAATTTTTTATCACAGTCGAATTTAATCTCACCTGTTTTGTTGTCACGAACCAATCTTATAAGTTCATTTTGCGGATACATTTTTCTGCACGCAACGCACATCCTTTGTGGTATGTGCTTCATATATATTAGTCCTCCGCACTGATGTCTATTTTCCAGCCTGTAAGTCTTGCCGCAAGACGTACATTCTGACCTGCTCTGCCTATTGCAAGCGAAAGCTGATATTCAGGTACAACAACGTGTGCACTCTTTTCCTCTTCGTTGATTTCAGCTGAAATAACCTTGGCAGGACTTAAACTTGCCGCAATAAATTCGGCAGGGTCTTCGCTCCACTTAACTATATCAATCTTTTCATTCTTCAATTCTTCGCCGATATTCTGAACTCTTATACCCTTCGGTCCGATACAAGCACCTTGTGCGTCAACGTTAGGATCGTTTGAATAAACGGCAATCTTTGTTCTTGAACCGCCCTCACGCGCAATGTTCTTTATCTCAACAATACCCTCGGCAATTTCAGGTACTTCTGCCTCAAACAACTTTTTTACAAGTCCCGGATGAGTTCTTGAAACTATAATCTGTGTACCCTTTGTTCCGCTTTTCACTTCGCTCACATAGCATTTAAGCACTTGACCTACTTCATATGTTTCGCCGATTGGCTGTTCTTTTTCAGGCAGCATTGCTTCGATTTTGCCGATGTCAATAAATACGTTTCCTTTTTCTATTCTCTCGATTGTTCCCGAAACTATGTCATTTGTCTTTTCGGTGTATTCACTGTAAATTATTCCTCTTTCAGCCTCTCTTATTCTCTGCGTAACAACTTGTTTTGCAGTCATTGCACTGATTCTGCCAAAATCTTTCGGTGTTACTTCTATATTTACCATATCACCGATTTGATAATTACCGTTGATTGCTCTTGCGTCCTCAAGTGAAATTTCTTCAAATTCGTCATATACAAGGTCAACAACTTCTTTCTTTGCAAATACCTTTACAGTTCCGCTTTCTCTGTCTATTGAAACCTCAACGTTTTGTGCTGAATAAAAGTTTTTCTTATATGCCGCAACAAGAGCCGCTTCAAGAGCGTCTATAAGCACCTCTTGACTTATGCCCTTTTCGTTACAGATTTCCGTAAGAACCTCAAATAATCCCTTTTCCATTTTTATAAATCTTCCTCTCTAAAACTTAAATGATAATCTTATATAAACTGCTTGCTTAACAGGTATTTCTTTCACTTCCCCATCAAGTTCAACAAATGCTGTTTTATCCTTGTAATCCTTTAAAACGCCTGTAAATTCCTTTACGCCGTTTTCTGCTTTGTAAAGCTTTACGTCAACCTCTCTGCCGATATAATAAAGAAATTCACGTTCCTTTGTAAGTTTTCTGTCTGCCCCCGGTGACGAAACTTCAAGCGTATAATTTTCTTCAATAAAATCTTCCGCGTCAAGAAGTTCTTCTACTGCCTTTGAAAACAATTCACATTCATCTATACCAATTCCGCCCTCTTTGTCAATATAATAGCATAGCGAATAAGTGTCATCGGTTTTTTTGTATGTCACATCAACAATATATACATTTTGTTTCTGTGCAATTTGTTCTCCGAGTTCAAGTGCTCGGATTTCTGTTCCGTTAGCCATTTGTACCTCCGTAACTTTTCAAAAAATCTTTTCATATAAATATGAAAGAGTGGGTAAACCCACTCTTTCTGAATATAGTATATTCCGCTTTAAAAGATATTATATCACATAAATCCAACAATTTCAAGACTTTTTTGTGATTTTATCTTTATTATTCATCGCTGCCGTCATTGCTTTCACTGCTACTGTATTCAGAACTCGAAGATTCACCGCTTGATTCTTCGCTTGATTCATATCTTTCACCTGTACTCTCGTGAGAAGAACTTGATGTTCCCGTACTTTCTTCGGTCGTTTCATGATTTGATGACGAACTGGATGATGAGTTTGATGAACCGGATGATGAGCTTGATGAACTGTTTGAGGTACCTGAGCTTGATGAACCCGAAGTTCCCGATGAACTGTATGATGAATTTGAACTTCTGCTTTTTGAGTTTGATGAATTTGATGAATTTGATGAATTTGAAGTGTTTGACGAGCTTGAAGATATACCGCTTGATGAAGAACTACCGCTCTCTCTTGTAGCATTTTTAGGATTGTCCGTTGTGATATTATCTGCAGGATAACCGAACACATCTTGTACCATCGTTCTGATTTCGTCCATATTAGGTATCCAAACGTCGCCGTTCGCTGAATCTGAACTATATTCACCAGGCAATGAATACGAATGAATATTCACGCTTGAGAAATCAGCCAAATATTTTGAATACTTAATAACTTCACTTACTGTAAAGTTTGTCTTAATTTCAGAGCTTATATCCTTGAATATTGAAGGAATTTTCAAAATCAAAGATGCATTAACCTTTTGGTCTACAACAGCTTTCAGGAATTTCTGCTGCATTTCAACTCTGTCACTGTCACCGTTTACATAACCTTTAAATACACCGGTTGACGGATTGACATTACCGTGTCTGTAACGCATAAGCCATACAGCCTGCTGACCGTTCATCTGATAATCTCCCGGCGGAAGATTTATATGCAGACTCTGTACAGGGTCATCATATACCATACCTACACCGTCGCCGTAAAGATCCGGAATTGTAAATTCAATAGGACCAAGTTCGTCTATAACGTGAGCAACAGCGTCAAAGCTGAAATCAACATAGTAATTTATCGGAATACCCGTTATTCTCGTTACCGCCTCACAAGTTGCTGTCGCACCGCCGATTTCTCCGCTTTCATCCACAAATGCGTGTGCGGCGTTAATTTTTTGATAACGGTTTCCTATATACATTTTTGTATCACGAGGAATTGAGAGCATATTCACCTCTTTTGTTTCGGTATCAAAACTTGCCAGCATTATTGCGTCTGTTCTCAAGCCGTCAACGTCAACACCCATAAGTAAAACGTTTATCTTTCCGTCTGCCGCCTCAACAGTCGAAGTGTTGTCCACTGCTTCCTCATTGTTTGAGCCCGAAAAGTCAATTCCCATACAGACAGCTGCCACGGCAATAATCACTGCGAGTGATATTCCAAGCACTTGAAAATATCTTTTTACATTAAATTTAACTTTCACTCTTTAACCTCCAAAAATATTCATCTATGTTTCAAAAAAATACAATATATTTTAATTATACCATTCAAACTTACTCTCGTCAATAGAAAAAACACTTTATGTTTTTAAACTATTTGTAAACTTTACATACATATCCAAAAGTCAAATTGCATTTCAGATAATTCATCAGCACGCAAAAAGGGTGATATTTCCATACCACCCTTTAATTATTAACCCGTATTAAATTTTTATACTAATGTGCAATATATGAAATTTTGTTAGCTTTCAGATATTCTTCGGCATATGTGCCTTTTACGCATTTCACGTTGACTTTTTCACAGCTGTCAAACGCTCCGACAGCAATATATTCAACGCTCTTTGGCAAAACTACGGTTTTAAGATTTTTGCAATTTTCAAATGCTTTTATATCTATGGCTTTCGTGCCGTCAGGAATTACGATTTCCTTTAAATCTGTATTTGAAAATGCTTTCACTCCGATTTCCTGTAATTTTTCGGGTAACTTGATATTTTCAAGGCTTGTGCAGTCAGCAAATGTCATATCTTCAATCTTCATCACATTTTGAGGTATATTTATATCAGTAAGATTATCACAGCCTTCAAATGCTCCCCATTCGATATATGACACTGTTTCGGGAATTTCTATACCTTTCAACTCTTTGTTGTTTTTAAAGGCATCCGCTCCGATTCCCTCTACCGTCACACCTTCAAGTTCCTTTGGTATTACCGCATATTCGCCGAGATTATCCGCAGCTTTCAGAACAGCTTTCTCATTATGAACGGCATATGTCGCATATGATGAAGCGAATGCACTGATTTGAGTCATCATAACTATAAGCATAAGCGCCGCAACTAACATTTTCTTCTTCATATTTGACACTCCCTTTCATTCATTTCCTGTTCTCTTTATAAGTCTATTATACGCCGTATGAATATTTATTACAACAACAACAGACTTACAAAATTGTTTAAATGATTTAAGAAGTTGTTACAAATTGTTACAAAAAATTTTGTTTTATTTTGCATTCAAAAATACACCAAATTTGCGAAACCAAATCAAAGAAAAATATCAAATATTCCGTTCAAAAACGTTCAAAACAATATTATACAAAAAATCAGAGCAAACTGTATACAGCTTGCTCTGATGTGGTGGGAGAGGATGGATTCGAACCATCGAAGTCGAAGACAACAGATTTACAGTCTGCCCCCTTTGGCCGCTCGGGAACTCTCCCAAACTATGAGGGATAAACCCGAAAGTTTATCCCTTTTTATGGAGCTGGTGATGGGACTCGAACCCGCGACCTGCTGATTACAAATCAGCTGCTCTACCAATTGAGCTACACCAGCATATTAAATTTTATCCCTACCCCTTAGGGGTAAAAAAACCACTTTATATGAAGTGGTTTTTGGTGGGAGAGGATGGATTCGAACCATCGAAGTCGAAGACAACAGATTTACAGTCTGCCCCCTTTGGCCGCTCGGGAACTCTCCCATGTGTTAGGGATAAACAAAAGCTTATCCCTGTTTGTGGAGCTGGTGATGGGACTCGAACCCGCGACCTGCTGATTACAAATCAGCTGCTCTACCAATTGAGCTACACCAGCATCATATTTAAGAACATTATTTAAAAAGTGGTGGGAGTTACAGGGCTCGAACCTGTGACATCCTGCTTGTAAGGCAGACGCTCTCCCAGCTGAGCTAAACTCCCATACTTTTTGGTCGGGATGACAGGATTCGAACCTGCGGCCCTCTGGTCCCAAACCAGATGCGCTACCAAACTGCGCTACATCCCGACGTATGTTCTCTGCCGTTTTGCTCTCGCCAAACGACTTGTATATAATAGCAAAGATATTTAGTTTTGTAAACCTCGATTACAGTCGATTATGTTTGTTTTTTGCTAATTTTACTTTTGTATTCTCATTTTTACATTCATTTTCTACTTTATTCATATTTTTTATAAAATTATAAATAACATAGAAAACAAGCACCAATCCGCCGTAACCGCAAAGTCTGTAAGCTGTATTTATAATTTTAGAAAACCCCGCACCGCTCATAGCAACCGCAATTACAGTCATAAAGAATACAACAACATTCTTCCCTATTTTTCTGCTTGCTATGTCAAGTACGTTAAATCCGTTTGATACGTCTGTGGTAATGACCGCAAAGAAAAGCATTATTCCGTAAATCGCCCCAAACACTTTGTTTTGTCTGAGAGCCATTGTGAGCATAGGTATTTCTCCGAGATTTATTTTGCCGTAATATATTTCAAGCACAGTCCATATAAGTAACATCATAACAAACAGCACCACTCCGGACATAACGCTTGCCACTGCCGCCTCTTTCCTGTCCTGCAAAAAACGGCTCATACCCGCAAGAATTGCACCTGTTGTTATAAGATTGTATCCGGCATATGAAATACTTGAAACAGTCATTTTAACTTCATTTGAAAAAACTTGATGTTCTCGAAATCTCAATATATAGAAACAACAAAAAATGATACCGAAAATTATTATTGCACCCAAAATCGAATTTATACCCATAATTTTTTTATTGTTCATAAAAAATATCATTCCGCATACTGCATTAAAAATAATTGCGCCGAATATTTTTTTAATTCCGAACAATATAAAAAGCATTTCCCCTGCACACGCCGTCATAACGCATACTGTGGATATTGCAAAAAGTAAAGTTATAATTTCGACAATTTTTCTTATATTATGTCTAAAAAAATTGTTCAGATAATCCGAATAAGTTTCTATATTTTTTTCTACACACACCGATAAAACCGCATACGCAAACACCGAAAAAATAATACACGAAAGCAATACACCTATAATACTGTATTTTCCGTATTTCACAAAAAAGCTTATAATCTCCTGTCCCGACGCAAAACCTGCACCGATAACCGCCGCCGCATAACCGCATACGACGCTTAAAATATTCCGTATATTCCTCATAGCCTCACCCCCTAAGAAAATTTATGCAAAAAAACAGTGCGGTATTCAAATACCGCACTTAAATTTCTTATTAAATTATTTTTTGATTATTTTTCAATAGAAAGAATTTTAAATTCAATCTCACCGCCGGGAGTATTTGCCTTTACAGTTTCGCCTGCCGCTCTGTTAAGACAAGCCGCACCGATAGGTGATTCGTATGATAGCTTGTTCTTGTAAGGATCAGCCTCTGTTGAACCGACGATTGTGTACTTTTCTTCACCGCCGAATATTGCAAGAACAACCTTTGAACCCGGAGTTACAACGTCTGACTTGATTTCTTCATCGTCAATAACTCTTGCATATTTAAGCATATATTCGATTTCGTTAATTCTTGCCTCTACTTCTGCCTGTTCATTTTTTGCTTCATCATATTCGGCATTTTCCGAAAGGTCACCAAATGAACGAGCCTCTTTAATTTTTTCAGATACTTCTTTTCTTGTGACATTCTTTAAAGTATCAAGTTCGTTTTCAAGTTCCAATTTACCTTCTCGTGTTAAAACAAATTCCTTTTCATCAGCCATTTTATGTCATTCCTCTCTTATTTTCACTTACGATTTAACTATTATAACTTTTTTTGAGTGAATTGTCAAGCTGTATTGGGATTTTAACACTAATTTCTCCCCTCAAGCAAAACATTCGTAGAGGCAGTCATCGTTCACCAAAAAAAAATATATATTTAGCCCCTCAATCGTCTTTGTCGACAGCTCCACTCGAGAGGAGCCTTTTAGTATGGATTTCCTAACTTGTACGGGACGGTGCCTCGTCGTTCCTTGCCTCTCCTTGAGGAGAGGGGGACCGCTTGCGGTGGTGTGGTGGCTTTTCTATTCGTGTGATGTTCTTATTTTAGCCACCCCTCAGCCGACTTTGTCGACAGCTCCCCTCAAGGGGAGCCTTTCATTTATCTGAGATTAAAGCAACGTCAAATCAACAATGAATTTAATTCAAAATTATGGGCAAGCTAATAAAAAGGAGTGATTTTTTTGAATTTTCTCACTTTAAAAGAGGACTTTTACAAGCGGTACGAAACATCAGGCAAATTTCTTCACTACACCTCATACGGTGCATTATGCACACTTCTCGGACACACAGATATACCCACTGCACCGTCGTTATGTTGTACATTATCAATGCGAGTTGAAATGTTCGCCCGAAAAAGCGGCGGCAACTATGTAAAAATCGAAAACACCACCACAGACAAATGTCTGCAATACCCTTTCGGCACGTCCACAGACCTTTTTAAAGGCAAAACAAAATTCTTTGCCGAGTTAATACACGCACTTGAAAACAGCGGTTTAAAAGGTGCAGAAATACTGTACAATAACACGATACCGAATTTTATATCCTCAAAACACGCTTTTTCGGCTGCACTGATAAAATCACTTATGCAAGTAAGTGATATAGAACTCACCCCTCTTGAAACCGCCGCAATATGTGCATTAAGCGACGATTTAACGCCTTATCTCGCCGTACTTTTTTCTAAAAAAGGCTACTGTACACTTATGAACAGTGGTGAGCCGAAAAAACTGCCGTTGCCGCTTTCCGGCTACAAAATTCTTACTGCGCACTGCACAGAACCGTTAAGCAACCATTCAAAGCACATTAAATATGCTATGTCCGAAATACGAAGATTATACCCTCACATCAATTCAATATCAGACTTGACGCCCGAAATACTGAGCACCGCAAAATCATCGTTTAAAAACAGCAAAGCGGCTAAATATATGTATCACCTATCCACCGAAAATACACGCATTAATACCGTTTCCGCCACATTAAAACGATGTGATATAAAAACACTTTTCCGCGAAATAAACAATTCGGAACAATCCATGGAACGTTTTTGGGATATTGGCACAGAACATAAATTCCTTGCAAATACTGCACGCAATACAGACGGCATAGCCGCCGTAAGATGTCAGGATAAAGGTATTTGGGCAATCGTTGAAGAAGATAAGGTCGATTATGCAATAAATATGATTAAAAGCGATTTTGAAAACACAATCGGCTATAAACCGACTTTTTGTGTATGTGACACTTTTTAAACAAAAAATGAGTCTGTCGATAAAATGTCGACAGACTCATTCGGTTTAGCCGTTCATTTTTTTAAGAAATTTTTCGTGTGCGGCTCTAAGTTCAACAGCCATTGCTTCAGGAGCAGTTGTGTTACAGTGAGCCCAAGCACCTGTTTCAGAAGATGCGTTATACTTAATCTTATCTGCACTTCTCATCGGCGGATAGAATGCGATATGGAAGTGGTAATAATCAGATACATCTTCACCGTTTACAGGGTTTTGATACATACACATCATATAAGGGAACTTATAATCAAACAAACTGTCGAATGTACCGGTTGTTTCCTTTAATATCTTTGCAAGATTTGTCTTTTCACTGTCTGTAAGCTGTGACAAATTCTGTACGTGACGCTTTACGGCTATGTACATACCGTAAGGATATTCGCTGAAGAATGGCAGGAATGTAACGAAATCTTCGTTTTCCATAATAATTCTGTCACCGCAGTTCATTTCATCTTCAAGCATATCGCAGATTAGACAGTTATGTGTTTCGTCAAAATGTTCCTTACATGATTCCATTTCAAGCTGTAATTTCTTCGGAATTACAGAATAACCGTAAATCTGACCGTGAGGGTGAGGCATTGTAACACCTACAACGTCACCTCTGTTTTCAAAAATAAATACATACTTAATCTTTTCGTCCTTGCTTATTTCAACAAATCTTTCTGTCCACAAATCAACAAGTTCTCTGATATGGTCAACAGGAAGCTCCGGCAATGTTACAGTATGCTCCGGTGAGTACAAAATAACTTCGCACTTGCCGTATGCTGGCTTTGTCTTGTAAATTCTTGTTTCAACATCATCCGGTACAGGCGGATTTTGTGAAAGTGCAGGGAAATCATTATCATATTCATACACTGTAAAGTGGTCAGGAACCTTTCCCGAACCCGGACAGAACGGACACCAATCCTTTGGCATCTGAGGTCTGTTCTGACGGTGTGATGCAATCATTACCCAATCCTTTATTAGTGGGTTCCAACGTAATTCAGCCATTAAATTTTTCCTCCTTGAAATTCATATAATACTATTTTACACCTATTTTCATTGTCAGTCAATACCAAAATCACGCAAGTTCAAGTGTGAACGTGAATTTTGTATATTTAACCGTTGAGCCTTCCTTTGTATCGACACTTTCAACCCAAACGTTTTGCTTATGCAATGTCATAATATTTTTAACAAACGACAAACCCAGTCCCGCACCGCTCTTTTCATTTACGCGTGACTTATCGGTTTTATAGAAACGATTGAAAATATTGCTCAAATCCGCACCGCTTATTCCGTCACCGAAATTACCTACGCAAAATCTCGCTCTGCCGTCCTCAATCCATGTTCTTATACCGATTGTCGTATTAGGATAACTGAATTTTATCGCATTGTCAAGCAAGTTTATGACAACTCGTTTTATCGCGTCTTTATCTGCTATAACTTTCAAAATGTCATCTTCAAAATCAACATTAAGTTCAAGATTTTTCTCGTCAATTCTGTTACACAAACCGATTATACAAATTCTTGTAAGCTCGTTCAAATCAAATTCAGACACATCAAGTTTATATTCGCTTGACGACATTTTTGACATTTCAAGCATATCATTAACCATTTTCGTAAGACGTTTTGATTCGTCAAGCACGATTTTAAGGTATTCCTTTTCTTTTTCGGGCGGAATTGTACCATCCAAAATACCCTCGATAAATCCAGAAATACTCGTCATAGGAGTTCTGAGTTCATGCGATACGTCGCTTATAAACTCACTTCTTGTATCCTCCAATGCCTCTATGGAATCCGCCATAAAGTTAAAACTTGACGCAAGCTGTCCTATTTCATCGGCACTTGTCACCTCAACACGTTTGTCAAACTTACCTGACGCAATTCCCCTTGCAGCCTTATTAATCTCCTCTATCGGTTTTGAGATTTTCTTCGACTGCATATACACAAGTACAAATGCTGCCAATACAGAAAACAGTGATGTAATAATAACCATCATAAACAACTCAAGCGTAGTTTTTCTTATATCAAAAATGCCTGTCACATAAAATGACGCTCCGACAATACCTCCCTGATATTTAATCGGTACACCTATAACCATCATTTTATTTTTATACGAACCGTTTAATGTGCTGTATTTCTTTACGATATTTCCGTTTGTTACAATATGTACAAGTTCGTCCGGAACGGTCGCGGAACTTGTTGTACTTTCCAAAACTTCACCGTTTGAATTAGTTACTATAATATCAGAGTTCAAAAAGCTGCCCCACGACCTTAAAAGCTGTTTATATGCCGCTCTTGCACGATAATCGGTATCTTCTATTTGCAGTGATCCTGTCCAGTACTCCAAATTCTGCGATACGCTTATAACGTTATTCATATGAGTGCTTATTGCAAAATGATTTACAAATATACCGACCGTAACCGCAACCGACGTAAAAACAAGCATAAGTATTATAGCATACGTCCAAAACAAACGTCCCAAAATACTCTTAAACATTATCTTACCTCGAATTTATAACCTACGCCCCATACGGTTTTCAGCTGCCAATTTGCCTCAACGCCCTCAAGTTTTTCTCTAAGTCTTTTTATATGAACGTCAACTGTACGCGAATCACCGAAATAATCAAATCCCCATACTTCTTCCAAAAGCTGTTCACGCGTGAACACTCTGTTCGGGTTTGACGCAAGGAAATACAAAAGTTCAAGTTCTTTCGGCGGTACCTCAACTATATTTCCGTTTATTTTAAGTTCGTAGTTTGAAAGGTTTATTGTAAGGTTAGGGAAAACAATTTCTTTTTCCGCATTTGATTCCTTTGTATCACTTCTTCTCAACACAGCCTTAACTCTTGCAAGAAGTTCTTTCGGCTCAAAAGGCTTAACCATATAATCGTCCGCACCGAGTTCCAAACCAAGCACCTTATCGAATGTTTCGCCTTTTGCGGTAAGCATTATAATAGGAATATTACTTACACGTCTGATTTCACGGCACACCTGCCATCCGTCCATTTCAGGCATCATAACATCAAGAATTACAATAGCCGGTGCCTCTGACTTAAAAAGTTCAACGGCTTTTTTACCGTTGTTTGCGGTAACGGTATCAAACCCCTCTTTGTCCATATAAAGTTTTATAAGTTCTACTATATGTTCATCGTCATCTACTATAAGTACCTTATTGTTAGCCATTATTTTGTCCTCCTGTTTTTTCATCTTAATATGATACATTTATTATACCATAAACCGAAAAAATAATAAAGAGTATTGCGAAAATGTTTTAAATGTTATATAATAAATTCATAAAATTTTCACAAATTGGTGTCGAATATATTTTCAGGCACTACGAAAGGACGAAAAACATAATGAAACTTGGAATCGTAGGCTTACCTAACGTAGGTAAATCAACATTATTTAATGCAATAACTCAGGCAGGTGCAGAATCGGCAAACTATCCGTTCTGTACGATTGAGCCGAATGTCGGTATAGTTGACGTTCCTGACGAACGTCTTGACAAACTTGCAGAAATGTATCACCCTAAGAAAGTTACTCACGCCTATATCGAATTTGTTGACATAGCGGGTCTTGTAAAAGGTGCTTCAAAGGGTGAGGGTCTTGGAAACAAGTTCTTATCTCACATTCGTGAGGTTGACGCTATTGTTCACGTTGTACGTTGTTTTGAGGATGCAAACATCACTCACGTTGACGGTTCAATCGACCCTATCCGCGATATTGAAACTATCAGTCTTGAACTTATTTTCTCTGATATTGAAATGATTGAGAGAAGAATTGACCGTACAAAGAAAGCTATGAAGGGCGACAAGTCACTTGCAACAGAACTTGCACTTTTGGAAAGAGTTAAAGCGACTTTGGAAGAAGGACTTCCTGCAAGAAGTATTGAATACACAGACGACGAAATGGCTATAATGAAAGAAATTTCGCTTATTTCAATGAAGCCGGTTATCTATGCCGCAAACGTTGCGGAGGACGATTTCTCAAAAGGTATCGAAAACAACGAATTTGTAAACAGAGTTAAAGAACTTGCCGCAAAAGAAGGCTCACAGGTTATGCCTGTAAGTGCAAGAATAGAAGAAGAAATTTCTCAGCTTGACGGTGATGAAAAGGCAATGTTCCTTGAAGAACTTAATATGAGCGAATCAGGTCTTGACAGACTTATCAAAGCAAGCTACACATTGCTTGGTCTTATCAGTTACCTTACAGCCGGCGAACCTGAAGTTCGTGCATGGACTATCACAAAAGGAACAAAAGCACCTCAAGCGGCAGGTAAAATTCATACAGACTTTGAGCGTGGATTTATCCGTGCGGAAGTTGTTCACTATGACGACCTTATGGAATGCGGAAGTATGACAGCCGCTAAGGAAAAAGGTCTTGTAAGAAGTGAGGGTAAAGACTACGTTATGAAAGACGGAGATATTGTTTTGTTTAGGTTTAATGTATGATGAATAAAACTATAAAAAGCGTTTTCAACCATTGCATTTGCAGAGGTTATACGCTTTTTATTTTAGGACTTTAATATAAGGAGCTTTATAAATGTTTACTTCTATTTTATCAAGTATAATCATTTGGAGTGCCGTACTTATTATAGCATTAAGAGTTGTAACAAATTCAGGTATTCAATTTTCAAACAACAAATACATATCTGAATTGACTTGTTACAAAGGTACTTCATCAAATTATAAAACCACAAAAAAGGATATACTATGCGTATTTCTTTTGGCATTCTCTTTCAGAATTATAGTATTTTTGTTTTCCGTAGTGATAATATATATGTTCAATGACAACATAAACAGTTTTGGCGATATACTTGAACAGTATATGAAATGGGACGCAAATAACTACGTTCGCATTGCTACAGGCGGATATACATACTATACGGAAGGTGAAAATTTTACAACTCTTGCATTTTTTCCGTTATATCCTTGGCTTATGAGGATTGTCAATATTATTTTCAGAGATTTGAGAGTAAGCGGACTTTTGACTTCATTCGCACTGTATTCGGGTGCGTGCTGTTTCCTATACAAACTGTTTTCAATAGATTACAGTAAATCTGTTGCCGTTCGTGCAATAGTGTATATGTCGGTATTTCCACACGCACTGTTTTTCGGAACACTTATGAATGAAAGTATGTTGCTTTTCACATCTGCTGCAACTTTATATTATATAAGAAAACATAAGTGGTACCTTGTCGGTATATGGGGTGCCGCGGCAGCACTGTCGAGAATGCTCGGAATACTGCTTGCGATACCTGCGGCAGTTGAATGGCTTGAACATTACAAAATATTTGAAAAGCTTAAAAACAAGGATATAAAAACAGTATGGCAACTTTTCTACTCCAAAGGACTTTGGATATTTTTAATGCTACTTGGAACAGGAATTTATCTGTTCTGTAACTATAAAGTCACAGGCGACTGCTTTAAATTCCTTGAATATCAACGAACAATTTGGGGACACGGCTCCGCATATTTCGGAACGGGTATCAATTCAATCGTTTCAAAATTAAATTTGGGTACTGACAAAGATATGCTTGCGTCTGTATGGATTCCGTCTTTGGCTGCAATAATTTTTGTAACCGCAAATTTATTTTACGGTATCAGAAAGCACAAAAGTATGTACACTGCATATCTCGTTGTGTATCTGATTTTAAACACAAGTTTCGACTGGGTTATAAGCGTTCCGAGATATATGACTTGTGCAATTCCGGCATTCCTTTTCCTTTCAGATTTTTCGGAACGACACAAATGGACAGAACCTATTATCACAGCCTCAATGGCAATAGGTTTAGGCATTTATTTGACAGGATACTTGTGTTGGAAACAAATTTTATAACGGAGGATTAATATGAGCACAGTAAAACCATTAAAAACAAAAAATACGGACTATATAAATATTCTTGTACTTTGTCTTTGTGTTACAGCCGTTTTCTTCGTCGCCTGGACATTTACGGGACAATGGCCTTGGAAATCACAGCCATATAATTCGTACATACTTCAAGCTCAGTCTTGGCTTGAGGGCAGACTTGATTTAGGGCGTGACTATCCGTATCTTGAGCTTGCGATTTTCAATAATAAATATTATGTAAGCTTTCCGCCGTTTCCGTCTTATGCTATGCTGCCGTTTGTGCTTATCGGCTGGAACAGTTGTGACAGTATGATTGCATTTGCGGTATCGCTTTTGGGAGCGGTATACGCATTTAAGATATTAAAGCATTTTGATATTGAAAGTAAAACCGCAATATTTTTCACATTACTTCTTACAGTCGGTTCAAACTGGCTTATGACTGCACAAAATGCTTGGGTATGGTTTATCGCTCAAAATATGGCTTTTACATTAAGTCTTATGGCAATATACTATGCTTTGAAAAACAAAATAGGTCTTTCACTTGCATTTTGGGCATGTGCGGTAGGTTGCAGACCGTTCCAGATATTATATCTGCCTGCACTTCTATATCTGATATACAACGCACACAAAGCAGTCAACCCAGAAGATAAAATCATCGATATTATAAAAAAGCGTTATCTCACCCTTGTTCCTATGGCGGTCATTGCATTATCGTATATGATTTTAAACTTCGCTCGTTTCGGCCATATTACGGAATTCGGTCACAACTATCTGCCCGAATTTACACGTTCGGAACTCGGTCAATTCAATATCGGATATATGGCTGAAAATCTGAAAAATATGTTTTCCGTTCCCGAAACACAGAACGGAATTTGGCAATACCCTTATGCCAACGGAATGTGCATATTCTTGGTGAGCCCGATATTTATATCTTACTTGGTATATATTGCACGTTCAATTATAAAGCACGAAAAATTTGATATGAAGTTTATGATTCTTGTTTTGACAATCGCAATAATCGAACTTCTTTCAATAACTGTGCACAAAACAATGGGCGGTGCACATTTCGGTAACAGGTACACAAATGACGTTCTTCCTATTATATTTATAGGAACAGTTATGTTACTGCCGAAGGATAATGATTGGGAAAGTTTCAATTATCCCCTATTCTTTATCGGTCTTGCGATTAATTTAGTCGGCTCAATTATGTTTTTTGTACAATAATTATTAAACAGAGGTGATTTAATTGTTAGGAGTTATTTATTATTTGCTTTTTCTTATCATCGGATTTATTTACAGTTCGATGTTCTTCAAAGAAAAAGATATTTATTACAAACTATGGTCGGGACTTGTTTTCGGAAATATAATACTTATGGCAGGAATTATTCCGTTTGCCTTGATTTTTAAATTCAAATACATAAGCCACATACTTTTACTTATTACGGCGATTATACCGATAGTTGTATTGGGAATTAAGCACAAAGACGTTGTGCAAAGTATTTTTTCTGAGAAAACAGTATATTTAAAGAAACATCTTGTATGCAAAGAAAACGTGGTTATATCAAATAAGATTTTTCTGTTTTTGATTATGCCTGTCACACTGTTAATATGCTTGCTTATGGTAAACCATATCCTTGCACCTTATGCCAACGGCGCTGTAAGTTCGGGACAGTCTACATACGGTGACTTACAAATGCACCTTGGATTTGTCACATCAATAGCCGAACAAAAAACATTTCCGCCGGAATACTGTTTCCTTTCGGGAACAAGATTAAACTATCCGTTCCTTATTGATTCGCTTTCTTCAAGCCTGTATATGTTCGGTTGTCCGCTTAGAATTGCCGTACTTATTCCAAGCTTTATATTTGCACTTTGTATAGTAATGGGATTTTACATTCTTTCATTCTCCCTTACCAAGAGTACAACCGTATCTGTCATTGCAACATTGTTCTTTTTCTTAAACGGCGGATTTGGTTTTGCGTATTTCTTTGAGAGTGCAAAAGAAGACCCGTCAAACTTTACAAAGTTCTTTACGGAATACTACCAAACACCGACAAACTATAATGAACACAATATACGTTGGTCAAATGTCATTTGCGATATGATTATACCACAAAGAACAACAATGGCAGGTTGGTGCGTAATCCTGTTTGAACTTGAAATGCTTGTAAATGCGGTAAAGAATAAAAAGACATCTTATTTCATTATTCTCGGAGTTATCGCCGGCTGTATGCCGATGATACACACACATTCATTACTTGCACTCGGAATTATAAGTGCCGGAATGTTCTTCCTTTATCTTTACGATGAAAAAGACAAGAAAAGCTATATTATGCGTTGGATATACTTCGGAGGCATTACACTTGTACTTGCTATGCCACAGCTTTTCTTCTGGACATTCTCACAAACTTCGGGAAACAATTCATTCCTAAGATATTCATTTAACTGGGTAAATGAGGCTGATCCGTATTTATGGTTCTATATCAAGAATTGGGGAATTCCTTTCTTGTTCATTATCCCTGCGTTTTTCAATACATCAAAGGATAATAAAAAATTAGTGCTTAGCTGCGGATTGTTGTTCTTAATCGCCGAACTTATCTTGTTCCAGCCTAACGATTATGATAACAACAAACTGTTCTACATAGCATATATGATTGCGGTAATCATTGTTTCGGAATATCTTGTACTTATTTATAATAAACTTAAAGGTATCAACTTACGCGGTTTCCTTGCGGCATTGGTTATTATTTCCGCTACGCTGTCAGGAGTTATGACAATCATCCGCGAATATCACTCAGGTGCAATGTATCAGACATATAGCGCCGCTGATATTGAAGTTGCTGAATATATCAAAGACAACACCGACGCAAACGGTGTGTTTATGACAAGTACAAATCACATTAACCCTGTAGTTTCACTTGCCGGAAGAACAATATATGTAGGTTCTTCGTTGTATGTGCATTTCCACGGGTTCGGAGAAGAATACACTGAGAGGAGCGAAGAATTAAAAACAGCATATGAGGGTTCTTCTCAACAGTTAAAGTCATTTGCAGATGAAAACAACATTTCATATATCTATGTAGGAAACAACGAAAAACAAGATTTCAATATAAATTACAATTCACTTTCACAGTTTGAAAAAATATATGATGAAAATTCAATACAGATATATAAAGTGAAATAAATGCAAAAGCAGACAAAATCGTTTATGATTTTGTCTGCTTTATTTTTAACAATTCAGCATTTTCCCGCACTTTTGCAAACTTCCTTAATAGGACATACCGCACATTTAGGGTTTCTTGCCGTACATACCGCACGACCGTGTGCCACAAACTGATGGCACATTCTAAGCTGATAATCGGACGGTACAATCTTTTTCAAGTCCATTTCGACTTTTGTAGGATCGTCGTTCGTTGTAAGACCTATACGCTTTGCAATCCGCTTACAGTGTGTATCAACCACAACAGCAGGCTTACCGAATATATCGCCAAGTACAAGGTTTGCTGTTTTTCTGCCCGTTCCGGCAAGACTTGTCAAGTCCTCCATTGTATCGGGTACTTCCCCGCCGTAAACGTCAATAAGCCTTTGACAGCACAAGATTATATTTTTCGCCTTGTTGCGGTAAAATCCCGCCGATTTTATATCTTCACAAAGCTCGTCATAATCCGCATTTGCAAAATCTTCTGCATTCCTATACTTTTTAAAAAGTGTTTCGGTAATTATATTAACTCTTGCGTCGGTACATTGTGCCGACATTTGAGTGGCAATAAGCATTTCAAGCGGTGTTGTGTAATTAAGCGAACATTTGACATCGGGATATGCCTTGTCCAAAAGCTCTCGCAATTTCAAAACTCGTTCTTTCTTCGTCAAAGAAATCACCTCAATTCAATTTTTCTGATAAGTACATTATATAATTTTTCGTAAAAATTTGCAACAAAGACTTGCACTTTTATTAAATAACATATATAATATTACATAAAGTTGTTTTCAACTCAACACTTTTTATACGAAAGGAAATGGGAAAATGGAAAAATACGAAAAGATGAAATCTTTTGATCCGGAAATTTATGCGGCAATTCAAGATGAAACAAATCGTCAGAACAATAAAATTGAACTTATTGCGTCTGAAAACTTTGTATCGGAAAGAATTATGGAGGCTAACGGCTCACCGCTTACAAACAAATATGCAGAGGGTTATCCGGGAAAACGTTACTACGGCGGTTGCGAACACGTTGACGTTGTAGAAACACTTGCTATCGAAAGAGCAAAAGAATTATTCGGTGCAGACTATGCAAATGTTCAGGCACACTCAGGTGCTCAGGCTAATATGGCTGTATTCTTTGCACTTCTTACACCGGGCGACACAGTTCTTTCAATGAGCCTTGCTCATGGCGGTCACCTTAGTCACGGAAGTCCTGTTAATATGTCCGGTAAGTATTTTAACATTGTACCTTACGGTGTTACAGAAGATACTAACACAATAGATTATGACGAAGTAAGACGTATAGCACTTGAATGTAAGCCAAAACTTATCCTTGCAGGTGCGTCAGCTTATCCAAGAATTATTGATTTCAAGAAATTTGCCGATATTGCAAGCGAAGTCGGTGCATACTTTATGGTTGATATGGCACATATCGCAGGACTTGTTGCAGCAGGTTGCCATCCGTCACCAATGCCGTATGCAGACGTTGTTACTACAACAACTCACAAGACTCTAAGAGGTCCTCGTGGCGGTCTTATTCTTACAAATAACGAAGAAATCGCTGTTAAGATTAATAAGGCTATCTTCCCGGGTATTCAAGGCGGTCCTCTAATGCACACAATCGCAGCTAAGGCAGTATGCTTTAAAGAAGCACTTGACCCAAGCTTTAAGACATACGCAGAACAGGTTGTTAAAAATGCATCAGTTCTTGCAGATACACTTATGGCAGAAGGTTTTAAACTTGTAAGCGGCGGTACTGATAACCACCTTATGCTTGTAAACCTTACAGATACAGGCGTTACAGGTAAAGAAGCTGAAAAAATGCTTGACGAAGTCGGTATTACAGTAAATAAAAACGCAATTCCGTTTGATACAAAGAGTCCGTTCGTTACAAGTGGTATCAGAATCGGTACTCCTGCCTCAACTTCAAGAGGTTTTAAAGAAGAAGATATGGTCGAAGTCGGTAAACTTATCGCTATGACAATCAAAGACTTTGAAAATAATAAAGAAGAAGTTAAGACAAGAGTTAAGGCTCTTTGCGATAAATACCCACTTTACAGATAAACCTATCGAGCCTGTCACAAAAATATCGACAGCTCCAAAAGATTATTATGCGGATTTTGATATTTTTTCAAAATCCGCTATTTTTCTATTGACAAATATAAATTAATGTGGTATTATAGTATCTGTTAATGGCTCGTTGGTCAAGCGGTTAAGACTCCGGCCTCTCACGCCGGCAACGAGGGTTCGATTCCCTCACGAGTCACCAAATTTTAAAATCACAAAAAACCGTATAAATGCTTGAATATCAAGTGTTTATGCGGTTTTTTAGTGCTTGCGAGAAAAAAATCAACGTGATAAAAAGTGATAAAATGTTATACTTTTTTATTAGTCAGTCAAAAATATTGTGGTATAATATCACGACATATATTGCCTTACACGACCGCTGATTCGTTGCCGCCTGTTACTGTTGATATGAAATCATTGTAAAACTCCTCTGTCGTATTATTTATAACGATTGCCCCCATATCACGAACATTTTCTATTATCACGCCGTCATAGCCTTGACTTTTAGCTTTTTCAGCTATTTCACGTGTTGTATTTCCTAATTTGTCGTCTAACTCATTCCACATATGTCCTTTTGCGTCTATAACATATGGCTTTTTTATTGCAAGGTAAACCTCGTATAATTGCTGATTATCAGATTGAGCATAGCTATTTGATGTCACTTTGCTATCAGAAAAAAACAAAGAAATTCTATCGTCAGACATTTTAGGGTCAAACACATAAAAGCCCCCCTTATCTGTTCCGTGATATACCACTTTCGGAGTTCCGTCCTCATTTACAACCTTGCTTGCCTCTGTAGGTTTGAAATTTTTGTCATGTTGCTTGACAAGTGCATGTAATTCTGATATAGTATAGTTATTCCGTTGGTCTGATGAGGCTAAGCTATTATTGCTGAACCTTTTACTTTCCAACGGAATTTTATTTATATTCTGTAATTGATATGCCCGTTTTATCGTTCCGTTACTATTTATATTATTTAATTCCTCAACATACAGCTTTACCAACTCATTTTCATTTCCTATATTTGAAATGGCATAAAGACTGTGCATCATCATTGAATTATTTGATTTTGCATTTGTGTTTGGTATCGTATAGCTATCAAATAATATAGCACTCTCTACAATGCTGTTTATGTAATCAAGATGTGATACAGCACTAACATTTTTAGGACCTTTATGCCCTTTCGTTTCATTAAACACTTTGCCAGACACATTTATATCCCAACCTGTATCTATATTTTTGCGTACACCTCGTGAATTATCTTTTTCAGTTACCACATGTACTGGCGTTTTATCATTTGCTCTCCAATCGCCAAACCAAGCTCTAAAAAATGGTGACTTTTCTTTCATTTCGGAATAATATCTTTCCGCTATTTTTTTGTTTTTTTCATATCTTCATCAGAAAAATCGTATATACTTTTTCGAGCTATTGACTGTATCGCCTCAACATCTTTTTCGCCTATATTAGAGTTCTCATTGTCTGAATTGCCCTTTAACGAAAACTTTGTTTTGTTTGTACCTTTCCCATTCTCCCAAAATACAACGTCCGCATTTTGAGTAGGTTTCATACTTTCAGGAAATGTATTAAGCCGTTCTTCTTTACTCATACTTTGTCTTGACTTAACGTCGTCAGCCTCGATTTCTCCTGCGCTTCGGTTTCTGTTTTCGTTATCAGGACTTTCGCCGACTGCAAATCCCTCTCTCACTTGTATTGCGTGTTGTACTTCGTGTATGAGCGATTTTAATTTTTCTTGTGTTGGCAAATTTTCGCTTATGAATATACAATCGAAATTAGGCGAATAAACCCCTCTTGCGTCTAAATCCGATATTTCCTTGACCTTTACTTTTTTCAAATCGGGATATGCTTTGAATAAGTCCTCGTGTTCAAGAACTTCATTTAAGTTTACAGCTTTGCCTAAACGTATTTTTTCTTCCTTATATTTAGCTTTGCTATCGTCAATTTCAAACTTCCACTTGTTATCTAATCCTCTACTCCAACCTGTTACTTTTCTGATTTCTTCTGCACTTGCCCCGTCTTTCTCTAAGGTTTCAGCTTTTTGCAATAACCCTATATCTGCGATTTTAGAATTTTTACCGCCAAAAGAATACTTGACATTTGAATTATTTTGGGGTATACTATCACTAACGGAGTAACTGAACCCCATGTCAAGTGATTTTTCTTGGCTGGGAACTCCGTTATTTTTTTGCGCAAAATCTACTTTATGTACCCAAAAAATATTTTTGTCTGGCGACTTTCTTACATCTATGTTTATTGTTATCGGATGACCGTCTATAATTGCAGTTGATTCTGTATAAGCATATTTTACAGCGCTATTCGGGTTATGCACATTTTCCACATTATCTGTTAATAATTTGCCTCTTTTAATTATATCCGGCAAATCCCTTACCACTGCCAACTTTGCGATTTTGATTTTTCGTCCAAGCTTATAAAAATTTTTCTCGCCAAATGTTTCCTTTATACCTCTTGGGGTTATTTGTATAACCATGCCGCTATCTCTGTTTATAACTGTACGACTTCTTCCTGGTATAATGTAAAAAAGACTCATCTAACGGTCATTTACATTATACCTTTCTCCTTTCTATCAACCTTTTAATCCGTGGTTGATTACGGTTTGATACATTGGTATTATATAAACATGTGATGTGGATTTGTATTTCTGTCTGTGGCTTTGACTACTTGAAGGAGGTTCTTACCACGCCTTGTTTCTTAGTAATGATTAGTTAGATGAGTCTTTGAATTCGTATCTTGTACCAGGTTTTACGGAACAAGTGTTGTGGATAAACACATTACATATTTTTTTGAAAGGAATGTATTATCATGATTTTAGTCGGAATTGACATTGGTAAAAACAAACACACTTTTTCCATAATTAATAAAAGCTCAGGTGAAATACTTTTATCTCCTTCTGATTTTTCTAATAATCTGGAAGGTTTCTTGTTTCTCATCCAAAAATTAAACAACTATACTAAATCAGAACTTCTTATCGGCATGGAAGATACAGGTCATTATCACTTTGCCTTACTTAAGTATCTTCTTGACAGACGATATACCGTTGCCCTGATTAATCCTACAACCACTGATCTTACAAGAAAATTACAAGGCGGTATTACTAAAAACGACCATCTTGATTCTCTCACCATCTGGGATGTGATTTCCTCTAATCACCGCAATAAACCTTATCGTGTTACAAAGTTAAATCGTTTTGACCTCTACGAGCAGAAACAATTAACCCGCCATCATCATAATCTGAAAGAAGAGTTAAACACATACAAAAATCGTCTTCAAAAATGCATTGATATTGTATTTCCCGAATTCAACTCTCTGTTTCATTCTAAATATGGGATTGTATATATGAATATTTTAAAAATATTCTCTTCTGCCAAAGCAATTGCAAATGCTGATATACGAAGTATCCGTAAATGTTTTGAATTCAAAGGAAAAGGAAAACGAATTTCCCTATCTGCTGAGCAACTAAAACTTATTGCCAAGTCTTCTATTGGCATACCTTCTGTCGCTGAAGAAATTCAAATCAGACATCTTGTAAGCCAAATTGAATTATTGAAAAAACAAATTTCTGAGATAGACAAAAGGATAGAAGAGTTTTCCCTCAAAAACAACTCTCCTATCCTCACCATACCGGGAATATCACATTTTTCCGGTACTTCTATTATATCAGAATTAGGAGAGATTTGCAATTATACAAAGGCATCTCAAATCATCAAATTTGCAGGTGTTGCTCCATATCACTACGAATCCAGTCAATTTACGGCACAGCATACAGCCATTACAAAGAAAGGCTCTAAATATCTTAGAAAAACTTTGTATCAGATTATTTTACCTGTTATCAGTAACAACGAAGTTTTCCATGCCTATTACACCAAAAAGTTAAATGAAGGCAAAGGTCACAGATGTGCTCAAGGTCACTGTATCAGAAAACTCTTAAGAGTTATCTATCATATCTTAAGCACAGGACAACCATTTAATCCAGAACTTTTGGTATAACCTAACATAAATTACCTTTTGCGAATTACCTTCCACAGAGGGTTTATTTAGCGTGCCACAAAATTCACAATTATTTATATGTTTTCAATGTTCATTCTCAGCTAACTAAATTTTATTTTTTTCAAAAAATACTTGATTTTTATATAGTTAGCTCCTTCATCACTAAAGAAACCTTCGTTAAGTAGCGTATTTTTTACACTGCGTTGTACATTGACATAGTCTTGAATACTTTTTATACCGAAACTGCCAATTACATCTTCATTGATTGAAATGTTATAATTACCTGTTTTTTTATTGGCAAACACAACATCACCATTCTTTTTCATACTCTCAGGAAAAGTGTTCTTGCGTTCTTCCTCAGTCATATTCATGCGGTTTTGTACATCTCGTGCCTCGATTTCACCTGCTGTGTTTTTATATAAGTCCATCGCAGTTTGCTCCTTAAGAGTTCTTAACTTTTTCATTAAACTTATATATTTTTCTGCATATTCTTTTCCTTCGTCAATGTATTCCTCACTTACCTCATAAAGACCTTCCGGCAGTTTTTCTTTTAAGTATGCTTTCGATTTTTTCATATTATCCTCGTCAAATAGGTTTATAAAATCAAGCCCTGTCTTATTCTCAAAATCATCAAAATCTACTAACTTGTCAAAAACATTATTCGCCGCGTCTTGATAAAATTCCAAAACCCTTGAATTTTTTCTTATTTCTCGCTCAAGACTTTCTATATCTTGACCGTTTTTTACTTTCCAATATTCAACGTTTGCCCCTGTCGCAAAGCCTTCATAATGCTGTATTGCATGTTGAATTTCATGTATAAGTGTACTCTTATCCTGATTTGAACTGTCGTATGCGTTTAATGTTATTGTATTTAAACTTGGAGTATATTTTCCGTGTTCACCTTTTTGCATTGATGTATCAAATTCAACATCTACCGTTTTCAAAAATGGATAAGCTCGAAACAATTCATCGTGCTTTATATAATCTTGAAGTACAGACGGTTTTCTTACCTCTTTTGTAGTATTTATAAGACCGTTAAGTTCTGATTGTTCTTGCTCGGTGATTGTGCCATTTATAAATTTCATTTCAAGTTCCTTTTTTCTTGCCACGTCAGGATTGCTTGTAATTCCACCTTTATCAAATTCCATTTTAGAGTCGTCAATCTCAAATCGCCATTTTCCGTCAAGACCTCTGCTCCAACCTGTTTTTGGTCGTATTGTTTCTGTTTTTTCGCCGTTGAGTTCCATTTCTTTTGCACGAGAAAGTTGAGTAATATTTGCGGTTTCTGCCTTATTACCGCCAAACGAATATCTTGTTTCACTTCCAGTGTCGCTCTCCGTATTTTCTGTCGTCTCTTTTAGCATATTTTCAAGTAAATCATGTGTTTTTTGTAAGTCTTGCATTTGAGAATGTTTACTGCTGAATTTTGCCTTTATCTTATTTATAAGTTCCTTGATAGCGTCAAGCAATCTGCGTATAACACCTCGTCTTTGCTCTTTATTTTCTATACTATCAACGAACTCCATAACTGCGTCAGCGTCTTTAAGAATATTTTGAGTATAGTCGGCTACAATTTCTCTTGTAGCCTCTTCGTATGTTAAATTTATTGACGATTTAGCGTAAGTATCAACCTTTTCTTTTACAAGTTCATCAATACTTTTATCGGTGTTTTTTTGAATAAAGCCGAGTACACATTTCTTGTATTCTGTATAATCGAGCGTATCTTCAAGATAATGAGTTAATTCATGTGAAAAAACAGTCATAACCTTGTCATCGGCAGACAATGAAATATAAATCACGCCCTTGTAATAACAACCGTTTGCGTCATTACTTATCGTTGGTACAATCTTTATAGGCACACCAATAGCACTGCCAAGAGTATCTAACGCTGTTCCGTCCTCTAAAGGCAAAAGGTCAGAGTATTCGTCCTGTAATAAACCCGGTATCTTATCTTCTTCTGAAATTTCAATACTTTTTATTGCATTATCAGTCTGCGTAGTATTCGTATTTTTATCTGTATTAGGTGCTTGACTGTTGATTTTTTCGCTTTTGGCATTATTCGATACATCTGTATTGTTCTGTATTCCGACATATCGACTTGTTGATTTAGATATTCTTCTCTTTCGTCTGAATCTGATTGTTCTTCGTTCGGGTTTGTTTTTAAATTATCAGTCCCTCTTTTGGCAATATTAATAGCACCATACTTACCCGAAAAGTGCATAAGTTTGCCTCTATCCTCTGCGCTGTATGGCTTATGATAATCTTTTTCATCACCGTCAACACCTGCAAAAATGCCGTGAACATATTTGTCGCCCACTTGCATACCTTTTTTATCAAGCATTTCTAATTCTTCATTTGTAACATTTCCGTTTTTTTCATATGCCTCTTTCACTAAAGAGTTCATATAATTATCAACAGTGCCTTTATCAAAAAAAGTTCCGTCAGGCATAATAGGCGTATAAGCCACTACATTAAGCCAATTACCTTTTAGCCGTAATATTTGTATTTACGGCGTCTTGCGTATTATATACAACAACACATACCCACAATTTTGTATTGTTTATGTTAAGATGCGCGTTGTCTGTACCAATTAAAGCGATAACTTCGGTTATCGCTTTTTTTATTTATTTCATACAAAAAGCACTCACTGTTCAGCAAGTGCTTGACATTGCATTGTCACCTCATTCATTGTAAGATATTTCAACATTAAAATAGCAGCTGAAAAATCAGCTGCTATTTCTTATTTATTTAACTCTTTGAATTGTAACAGTTTGTTCTGTTTCATTCCACTCAACCGTTGCACCCAGATTTTCCGAGATGAAACGTATCGGTGTATATGTACGGTCGTTTTCAACAAAAGCAGGACTATCGAGTTTAACGTCCTCACCGTTTACTTTTGCATAATCCGAGCCGATTGTGATAAGAATTGTTACATCCTCTTGTTTTTCATTCTTACCTGTGATTGTTACAAGTTGTTTTTCGCCGTCCCATTCAACTGTTGCGCCAAGATTTTCCGCAATAAAACGAGCAGGCAACATTGTACGGTCATTCACAACCTTTGGAGCAACATCATTTGTCTTTGTTGTTCCGTAAACGAGTGCGTCATGTTCATCGATTGTCAAAACTATTGTATTTGAACTTTCTTTATTTTCATTTCCGCTATTATTATTTACGACATCTTCACTTCCGCCGTTTTCCTGTTTCTGTTCAGTCCACTTTGCGTAAAGTTTAAAACTTTTTGTTACTTTTTCCGTAAAATCGTACTTTGTTGTAAGTTCCTTATCAGTATACCATCCCGCAAATTCAAAGTTTTCTTTTATCGGAGCAGTCGGTTCTTTGACTGAATTATCTTTTGCAACAGTCTGACTCGTTATCTTATTACCGCCGTTTGTGTTAAACGAAACTGTATAACGTTTTGTACTGCCGCTACCGCCACTGCTCTTACTACCGGTTGCCGCATATACAGCAGTTATTGTCGTAGAGTCTGCCTCATTTGTGACTGTTTGTGCACCGCTTACGGTATAACCATTTTCTGCAATGCCTTTTACAGTATAATTTGCTTTTGGTGTAATTGTTATTGTTGCGGTATAAACCGTACTATATCCGAATTTATCCGTAACTTCCGGCGACCAAGCTACCGTTGCTGTATATTCGTCTGTTTCTATTTCTGTCTGCGGTACTTCATTTTTAACAGGTGCAGTCAGTATTATTGCAGAATTTATTGTTTTCGGCAATATTGTAAATAATTTTTCAAGTGTTCCTTTATAATTATTTGAAATCATCTCAACTTTAGCTTTTGCCTCTTCAGATGCTTTTATATTTTTTTCATATGCCACTGTATAATCTGTATCAAGTACAAGAATTTTATCCCCATCTTTGACCTCAATAACAGGTTTAATCTCCTCACCCGTATATGTTTGGTCTGCTATTTTTGTTATGTTGTCATTTGTAAGTATTTTCTTTTCTATTACAAATTCAACTGCGTCACTTTCAAGTCCTGTATACTTATCTGTTTCTTCAACCGTTGCTTTTACATAATATGTTCCCGCATCTGTCGGAACAATGTCGTTATATTTCCCGTCTGCCGCAGTTGAATATGTATATTTAGGTGTTCCGTATTTTGCCTCTGCTGTCGGTGTATTTGCTGTTTCACCGTATGTCCAACCTGTTATTGTAAGCGGTTGAGTAAATTCGTTACTGTTTTTATTTTCCGTTGCAGAATACACTGCTGTTACTGTTACGGAATCTGCCTCATTTGTGACTGTTTCTGCACCGCTTACCGTATAACCGTTTTTCGCAATTCCTTTTACAGTATAATTTGTTTTCGGTGTGATTGTTATTGTTGCTGTGTAAACCGTATTATATACAAACTTGTCTGTAACTCCCGGTGACCAAACTACCGTTGCTGTATATTCGTCTGTTTCTATTTCTGTCTGCGGTACTCCGTTTTTAACAGGTGCAGTCAGTGTTATTGCTGAATTTATTGTTTTCGGTAATATTGTAAATGTTTTTTCAAGTGTTCCGGCATAGTTGTTTGAAATTATCTCAACCGTAACTTTTGCCTCATCAGA
>NZ_JAJEQM010000018.1 GCF_020687385.1 Hominilimicola fabiformis | reverse complement strand
GCTGTATTCGTCAGTATTACTGCCGCCTCCTCACGCGTAATATCGTCATTCGGTGCAAATTCCGTTTCAGAACGTCCGTTTATTATTCCCGAATTTGCAAGAAAAGTTACTTCTTTATCATCGGTATCAGCAAACGAACTCTTAACATTATTCTCACTAATCAGTGATTTTTGTTCAAGCATTTTATATGCCAAATGACAAAAATCAATACGCGATATATTAGCGGTTAAATCTCTGTCCGCAAAGAAATTCGGCAATAATTCCGCTTCATCTGCACTTATCAAACTTTCCTCCGCCCATTGTGAATGCCTTTCGCTTACTTCCGCAGAAGCACCTATTCCCGACGCTAAAATCATTGACACACATAACGCACCTAAAACAAACTTCTTTTTCATTTTTTCTCCCCCTTTAATATTAAAAATTATTTTTCATCTTCTCTCCTGTTATACAAAAACATCGCTACCGACACGGAGCATATTATTACATAGCCGATAATACTGAATTTATCGGGAATATCGCCGAATGCTATAAACCCCATAAGTGCCGCAAATATTATTTGCGTATAATCGAACACCGATATTTCTCTTGCCGGTGCATATGAATATGCGGCAGTAATCGAAAACTGTCCGCCTGCCGCCGCTATTCCGGCACATATAAGTATTACAAGCTGTGCTATCGTCATAGGTGAATAGTCAACTATCAAATACGGCAATGTCACAACACACGAAAATGCCGAGAAAAAGAATACTATAAACGGACCTCTTTCGCCTTTCTGACTTAATTTTCTGACCATTGTGTACGCCACACCTGCTCCGAATCCTCCGAGCATTCCCACAAAGCTTGGCAAGCTTGCCGATATTGACTGTGGCTTTATTATAAACAACGCACCAATAAATGCCACGATTACAGCTAAAGCCTGGAACGGCTTTACCTTTTCTTTAAGCACAAAATACGAGCATATAACCGCAAAAAACGGTGACAGCTTATTAAGCATTGACGCGTCCGACAAGACAAGGTGGTCTATCGCATAGAAGTTACACAAAATTCCCATTGTACCGAATATTGACCTAAGCAATAATTCAGGCAAATTCTTTTTATTGAACTTAAATTTTTCGTCTGTTCTTATCAGCACAATGAACGCTATAATAAGTGCTATAAAATTTCTGAAAAAGCTTTTTTGTATTGACGGCAAATCTCCTGCCATTCTTACGAACATATTCATCAACGCAAAGCAAAACGCCGATGAAATTATACACATTATTCCTTTTACTTTATTACTGCTCATTTTTACCCCTACCGTTATTAATTGCTACCATTTCCGCTGTTTTTATTCCGTCAACCGCGGCGGACATAATACCGCCTGCATATCCCGCACCCTCACCGCAAGGATACAGACCTTTTATGTTTGACTGCATTGTTTTCTTGTCACGAATTATCCTTACAGGTGATGATGACCTCGTTTCAGGACCTGTTATAACCGCACCGTTGTCGGCAAATCCGTGAAGTTTGTTATCCATAAGCACTATTCCCTCACGCATTGAATCGGTTATGAATTTAGGGAACACTTCATCAAGATTTACCCACGTCACATTAGGCTTATATGTCGGCTCGACCGTATATTCACTGTTACTTTCCGTTCCGAGAAAGTCACCGACTCTTTGACACGGTGCATTATAATTCTTGCCGCCGACTTCAAATGCTCTCTGCTCAATTTCACGCTGAAAATACATTCCCGCAAGCGGATCGTCAGTTTTAAAATCGCTCGGTGTTACATTTACAAGCAATGCGCTGTTTGCGTTTTTTCCGTCACGTGCAAAATAGCTCATACCGTTTGTCACAACACCGCCGTCCTCCGACGCAGACGCAACAACTCTGCCTCCCGGACACATACAGAATGTATACACACCTCTGCCGCTTTCAAGATGTACCGCCATTTTATAATCCGCCGCCGGAAGTTTTTTATACGCTTTACCGTACTGGCTTTTATTTATCATTTCTTGAGAATGTTCTATTCTCGCACCGACTGAAAAACTCTTTTGCTCCATTGCTATATTGCGATTTTGGAGCATAAGAAAAGTATCTCTTGCACTGTGACCGATTGCAAGCACAATATTATTTGTTTCAATCACATATTCACCGCTGTCACTTTCAACAACCGCACCGCATATTTCACCGTTGTCGGTTTTTACATTGACAAGTTTATTGGAAAATCTGACTTCACCGCCGAGTTTACGAATTTCACTTCTGATTGACGCAACCATTTTAGAAAGATTATCGGTTCCGACGTGCGGTTTTGAATAATATAATATTTCTTTCGGTGCACCGTGCTTATGAAATTCTTCAAGCACCTTTCTTATACGAAAATCTTTTATACCCGTTGTAAGTTTTCCGTCAGAAAAAGTTCCCGCACCGCCTTCGCCGAACTGTACATTTGATTCGGGATTTAAAAAGCCTGCCTCCCAAAATGCCTCAACGTCTTTCATTCTTTCTTCTACGCACTTTCCGCGTTCAAGAAGTATTACCTTATATCCGTTTTGTGCCAAAGTAAGTCCGCACATAAGTCCCGCAGGTCCTGTGCCTACTATCACGACAGGCTTGTCAATTTTACCGCACTTCGGAAATTCATAAGTTTTCTTCTTTACAATTTGTGAGTTTTTTATTTTCTTCGCATAATATTCTTCGTTATCGGTTTCAACATCGACCGAATATACATAATGTATATCAGGCTTTTTTCGTGCGTCTATTGACTTTTTTGATATTTCAAAAGATTTAACATTCTTCACGCCCAAAAGTTTTAAAACTTTCTTTCTTAAATCTGATTCTGTATCATCTGTTCCTAATTTTATATCTGATATTCTTAGCATTTATTTCACCTTATGACAATATTTCTTTAATTTTATCCGCAAACGCATTTGCAAGTTTCTTATGTTCCTCCGAAACCATATGTATTCCGTCAATGTCGGACGCTTTCGCGTAATTCGCCGCATTCATAAAATATGTATCTTCTTCATCTGCAAGTTTTGATATATATTCCGAAAAGTGCGTTGATTTTTCGATTGATTTTTCACTGTACAAATCCTTGAATATAGGATGTGTCAAACAATTATCATTTATCAAAATCGGCGATACAAGCAATATTTTCGGTTTGTCCTTACCGAATTTCGTTCTGCATTCTTCTACATATATTTTAAGTACATCGGCGGTCTTTTGGTTTGAAAAATCTATATTGTTCAGCACATCGTTCGTACCGAGCATTATTATAATCAAATCAAAATCATTTTCACCGCTTAAATATCTTTCTCTGAAATCTTTTAAACCGTTTGTTTTATCTTCATTTTCCAAATAATGAGTTGTTGCTCTGCCGCATACTCCGTCAGATACTATTTCATATTCAGGTACAATATCCTTTAACCAAACCGTCCACGGTTTCTCAAGTTTAGAGCAGTCTACGGGGTTATGTCCCCATGTATTTGAATCACCGAAACATAATATTTTCTTCACTTTATTTTCCCTCTTTTCTTTATTTATTTAATTGTATCAATTCACTTTGTAAAAGTCAATAAAAAAAGCCGAATGTAACTCTACATTCGACTTTTTGTAAATTATTTCAAATCTTTTGTTTCAATGAAGTCCATATCGTCAAATTCTTGATTTTCACCGCACATTGCCCAAATGAATGAGTAATTCTTTGTACCGACACCTGTATGTATCGACCAACTCGGCGAAATAACTGCCTCTTCATTGTGCATAATGATGTGACGTGTTTCATCAGGCTCACCCATCATATGAAATACTGCGTCATTTTCATCCATATCAAGATACAAATAAACCTCCATACGTCTGTCATGTGTATGACACGGCATTGTGTTCCAGTTTGAACCGACATCAAGCATTGTAAGTCCCATTGCCAGCTGACAGCTCTGCATAACTTCAGGGTGAATATATTGGTTTATCACTCGCTTATTGCAATCCTCTTTACTTCCGCAAGGAACTTTCTTAGCCTTTGTAATATCAATTTTCACAACAGGATACGATGTATGTGCCGGACACGACGAAACATAAAACTTAGGCGGATTTTCAATATCAACGCACTTAAACGAAATATCTTTATTGCCCATACCGATATAAATACCGTCACGCGGATTCATTTCATACTCCGTTCCGTCAACGGTAATTATACCTTTTCCGCCGATATTAATACAACCCATTTCACGTCTTTGAAGGAAATAATCCGCCGCAAGCTCCTTGCCTGCCTCAAGTTTCAATTCACTGTAAACAGGCATAATTCCCGCGGTGATAATTCTGTCTATATGGCTATATACCATTCTGATATTGTCTTTTGTGAAAAGTTTTGCAATATGAAATTCTTCTCTTAAACGTTCGGTTGTGTAATTTTTTACATCTTTCGGATTTGAGGCACTTCTTATTTCAATTTTACTCAAATCTTCCTTTATGTATCTGCCGTACACCTCAATTTGCGACAATGCCGCCCAAGAAAGCGGGAATACCGCTTGTATGAAATTTGTAAGGTGAATTGTTCTTGTAATTTTTTTCTCTTTTAATACAACTTCCTGACCATCTGCAACACCCTCGAAGTTTGCGGTAACGATTTCACCGTCCGAAAATTCTATATCAATATTCTTCCAATATGTATCGTGCGGAAAATCAGCTCTTAAATAAAATACTAATTTTTCAACTTCAACTTCTGTACCGAAATCAACATAATACTCCAAATCATCTCTTGCACCGCCTGCCCAAGAATGATACGGAAAATTTCCGTGGCCCTTATTTTCAAGTACGCCGTCAATCGCATTTCTTTCAAAAAAGCAAGGCTCACCGCGTGTTACATAATTCGCATATGCGTGCGGATAACATCTTTTTTGACCTTGCAGGTCATATGGATTAAGTGAAATATTCCTCTCGCCGTACGCTTCTTTGTCAGTAGCCTCCGATACACGTATTCTGTGCTCCGTTCCCGCAAAAGCACCTTCTTCATATATACGTTCCAACACTTCTGTCGGAATTCGATATTCAAAACTACCCGACGGAGCATATACAACCGTTTCTTTTAATGCACTGTCAAGCTGTATTTTGAAGAAATAACAGTTATTTGCCGAAATATAAATTTTATCTCCTGCAGAATATTCACTCTCATATGTACAGTCAATTTTCAAGCCTTGTTTTACAAACAATTCATTATTATTTTTGTCTAAAATTCTTAATTTCATATTCATCTTCCTTTATATGTTTTTTCACATACATTAGTTTTTCATAAATATCCCTTGTGTATAATTTATCACATTTATTTCTTGTTGTCAATCGGTTTTATTTTTGATTTATACTGTATTGACATCACCAAATTTCTGTTATATTATGTACTCGTTATAACAGATAAGGAGCGGTCACATATGGCAAACGGATATAATCCCTTAAACGATTGGTTTTACCTCAATCGTCAAACACGAAAAAAGGGTGACAGGCAATCTAATTTGCACTATCACCATTCATATGAAATATTTATCATTTTGAGAGGTTCTACAACATTGCTTGCCGATGACAAACTTATTTCAGTATCAAAAAACGAAATTGTTCTGTTAAAGCCGGATGATCTCCACAAAAACAACGGCGGTACGGAACACGAAAGATATGCACTTCATTTTACCGAACATTATCTTTCACAATATATGTTGCCTGATGCATACCAAAACTTGCTCAATATGTTTAACAATCAGAAAATACATTTGGATTCCGCACAATTCAGTTCTGTAATAGAAATAATACAACGTATGGAACAAAATCCGAATTACTCATATATTCATATTTGCGAACTGCTCACCATTCTTTCAAGTTGTAAAAATACGGAAAAGAAAAAAGTTTCAGAAAAACACAGAACTATAGATTTAATTCTCGAATACATAAACAAGAATTATCAGACAGTTCAAAACCTTGACGATATTTCAGACGCCGTTCATATTTCAAAACCGCATTTGTGTAAGCTGTTTAAACAAGAAATGAACATAACCGTTTCGGATTATCTGAATACAGTGCGTATAAACAATGCCTGCGAACTTCTAAGAAACAGTAAACATAGCATAACGGATATAGCTACCGCCTGCGGTTATAATTCATCAACATATTTTTGTAAAACATTTCGCCATATCGTGCATATGAGTCCTAATGAATACAGAAAACATATAGATACAAACTAAAAAATGAGTTCACTTGGAACTCATTTTTTTACATTCCCGTACTTCCGAAACCGCCGTTTCTTTCGTCGGTAACATCATCGTCAAAAGTAATTCCGTATTCTACGAATATTCCCTGACAAAAGCCTGTACCTTTGTTTACCGAAACGGTTTTATCTTCGTTTGTGTCGTTTGTGATTTTGCAGAATATATGTCCCTCATTATCGCTGTTATAATAATCACTGTCGATAATTCCGACGGTATTGTTCATCTGCACTCTGAACTTAAATCCCAAACCGCTTCTAGGATAAAGTTTCAGTACCCAGCCGTCATTGATTTTAACTCTGATACCTGTCGGTATTTTTATAGTTTCTCCAGGCTTTAATTCAAATGCCATCGGTGCATAAAAATCATAACCTGCCGAGCCTGCCGTTGCTCTTTTCGGAAGCTTTATATCTTCGTATATCTTTTCTATACCATCTGTCACATAAAATGTGTCTGCCCAGTCTTTTTTGAATTGTTCAAAGCTGACTTTTTCAAATTTAGCTACTCTCTGCATATATTAACTCCTTTACTTAACCGCAAGAACAACCTTATCTATTTCAAGGCTTTTCTGTACGTCTATAACTTTTTGGTTTGTACTTCCCCGCCACAAAAGCTTATTATCTTTCAGACCGTCCACAAATTCACCGTCCACCATTACGTCAACATATTTCATACACGGCAAATCTTTTACTTCCTGCCAATCATAACCGCTGTAAATCCAAATGGTTTTATTCGGGAATTTTTCTTTAATTTCTTCAATAAGTGCTCCGACGTCTTTTCGATTTTGTGTATGAAGAGGATCTCCGCCGCTGAATGTTATACCGGAAACATAATTTTTTTCAAGTTCATCAAAAATCTCTTTCTTTGCAGCCTCATCAAATTCCAAACCGCCGTTTATATCCCACGTTACGGGATTTTGACAATTCGGGCAATGATGTTCACAACCGGCAACCCACAGTACAACACGAAGTCCGTCACCGTTAAGCATATCATCTTTTGTTATATTATGATAACGCATTACATACTTTTCCTTTCTGCGATTTCTGCCATTTTTGCATTGTTAAGTCTTGTATCGCCCTTAACTCTCGAATATGACAAGTAACCGTTCATTCTTTCGATTTTAGTAAGATTCTTACTTCCGCACTTCGGACACACGTCCATTTCAAGTTCTTCATATCCGCAGTCGTCACAATACGCAAGCGACAAGTTTACACCCTCATAAAATCCCATATCCATTGCTCGTCTTACAAGAGTTTTTATAGCCTCTCTGTTATAGCTTATAGGGTATTTTACATACTGAATTTTACCGCCGTTTGAAAGCTCCCAAAAACGTTTTTCAAGGTCTTGTTTTTGAATCGGAGTAATATCCTCCGTAACGTGACAATGAAAACTGTTTGAGACATATTCTCTGTCGGATACGTTTTCGATTACGCCGTACTTCTTTCTGAATTGTGTAACCTGAAGTCCGCAAAGCGACTCGGCAGGTGTACCGTATATGGCATAAAGTTTTCCGTCCTCAGCCTTGAATTGATTTACTTTGTCATTAATATGTTCAAGTGTTCTGATTGCAAATTCACCGTCTTCGACAAGTGAACGCTTATTATAAAGCTGTTGCAATTCATTAAGTGCCGTAATACCGAATGACGCTGTTGCAGTCTTTAAAATAGGCTTTATTTTATCATGTATTCCAAGATGACCGCCGTAGAAACCGCCCTCACAATATGCAAGCGGATTTGTAGACGCACGCATTTCGCCAAGATAGTCATATGTACGCAAGTGAAGTTGTCTGATTAGGTTTAAGTAATAATCAAGCACGTCAAAAAACGGTTTATTTTCCTGTTGAGCCTTTGCCAAAATCATAGGTAAATGAAGCGACACAGCACCTATATTAAATCTTCCTACAAATACAGGCACGTCATTTTCATCAGCCGGTTTCATACCGCCCTTTTCGTACCAAGGTGACAAGAACGCACGACAGCCCATAGGTGAAACGATTTTACCGTATTTTTTATACATTGACGCAATATATCCCTCACCCGAAAGGCTTAGCCAATCAGGGTACATTGTCTTTGAAGAACAGTCAATTCCCGCCTCAAAAACATCTTCCAAAGGACCGCCCTCACCGTGAAGTTTTTCATCATACAAGAACACTACTTTAGGGAACAAAACAGGCTTTTTGTGTCCTTTTTTGCCTTGTCCGTTCTTTCTGACTTCAAGCATAGTCTTTGACGCCATCTTTGCAAAACGTCCCGTACCAGTACCGATAGTAACGGTTATAAACGGATAATCGCCGCGGCTTGATGATACCGAATTGAATTTATATTCCCAACCTTGGAAACCCTGTTCAAAATCTCTTTGAATATCTTGTATTGCGATTTCTTTTGATTTTTCTTCGTCAAGTCCGATATTCTTATATTTTTCTATATAATATTTATATGACTTTTCCGCATACGGCTCTAAAATAAGGTCTGCCGACGGAACTGTAAAGCCTCCGTACTGCTGGCTTGCCGCAGACAAAACAATATCGCCTATAACATCAAATGCAACGTCAAGAGTTTTCGGTTCGTTATACCAAAGATTCCCCATTTCAAAGCCGCCCTGCAAAACGCTTTGCACATCAAAAAGACAGCAGTTCATTGTATCACGTCTTGCCGACATATCGTGTATGTAAATATATCCGTCACGACACGCCTGAAGTTCTTCTGTTGTAAGGAAAAACTTCTTGTAAAGTTCTTTATTAAGTTGATTAAATATAAGACTTCTCTTTGTCGAAACAAGCGCACTGTCAGTATTTGAATTTTCCTTGTCACCGATATACATAATCGACTGACTTTTCTTATAAACTTCATCAAGCATTTGTACGAAGTCCTGTTTGTAATTTCTGTAATCACGATAACTTTTCGCAACTTTCGGATTAACTCTTTCAAGCGCACCCTCTACAATGTTGTGCATTTCGGAGATTTCAATTTCTTCCTTACCCATTTTTCTCGCCTCGTCCTGAACGAAACGACATATAAAGTCAATCTCCTCATCCGTAAATTTTACCAATGCACGAAAGGCTGATTTATTTACCGCAATAACGACCTTTTGCACGTTAAAAGGCTCTTTTGTATTGTCCTTTTTTACTACTTTCATAACTAAATTACTCCCTCAAATATCGTATCCCACTCATTTCAAACCACAATATATTGTGTTTGACTAACTGATTTCTAATTATAGCACCCTATATCTATTTTTTCAATTACACGTCCATTACTGCTTTATTACAGTAATATTACAATCATTTACCTTCCGATAGGTAAGCCAAATTCTGTACTTCAACGCAAATATTACATGGTTAACTTATTTAATTTTGAAAATACTATAACTATTAACTTCGGGAGGTATTATATGAAAATACTGTTTAATTCAATACATCTTTTCTTTTTTTCACTGTATGTTGACTTTTATAAATATCGTTTTGATTGTGCCGTCAAAAAACGTTTAAAGAACGGAAAAAATATTTCCACAAAGAAACTTACGCAAATGTCCGATAAATGCTATTATCTGTTTAACAGTTTTATCGAAAAAGAAAAAAGACTTCGTTTGAAAATGACCAAAGCATAAAAAATGCTTTGGTTTTTTATTTTAAAATCTATATACTCCCCTGTTTTTAGAAAAATATTCATATTTAACACAAAATATTGTGTTCCGCCCTTGATTTTGAGTTTCAAAAGTGATATTATATATATATGTATATATAACTAATACACATTAAAGGGAGTTTTCTCTCTTTATAAGAGAAAAAAGAGGAGGAATTAATTCCGATGGCTAGAAAAATGAAAACCATGGATGGTAACAACGCAGCAGCTTACGCATCATATGCGTTTACAGATGTTGCCGCTATCTATCCTATCACACCATCATCTACAATGGCAGAAGTAACCGACAAATGGTCAGCTGCCGGACAGAAAAACATTTTCGGACGTACTGTAAGAGTGGTTGAAATGCAGTCTGAGGCCGGTGCCGCAGGTGCAGTTCACGGTTCACTTACAGCAGGTGCTCTTACAACAACTTATACAGCATCACAAGGTCTTTTACTTATGATTCCTAATATGTACAAGATTGCAGGTGAACAACTTCCTTGCGTATTTAACGTATCGGCAAGAGCTTTGGCATCACATGCACTTTCAATATTCGGCGATCATCAGGACGTTATGGCTTGTCGTCAGACAGGTTTTGCTATGCTTGCGTCAACTAATCCGCAAGAAGCAATGGACCTTGGTGCAGTTGCTCACCTATCAACAATAAAGGGTAAAATTCCGTTCATTCATTTCTTTGACGGTTTCAGAACTTCTCACGAATATCAAAAGGTGGCTTGTTGGGATTATTCGGATCTTGCAGATATGCTTGATTGGGATGCACTAAACGACTTCAGACGTAAGTCACTAAATCCTGAACATCCTGCTCAGAGAGGTACAGCTCAAAACCCTGACGTATTCTTCCAGGCTAAAGAGGCTTCTAACAAAGCTTACGATGCAATTCCTGAAGTTGTTGAAGAATACATGAATAAAGTAAACGAAAAAATCGGCAGCGATTATAAGCTATTCAACTACTACGGTGCAGAAGACGCTGATGAAGTTATTATCGCTATGGGCAGTGTCTGTGATACAATCTCGGAAACTGTTGATTACCTAAACGCAAACGGCCGCAAGGTTGGTCTTGTTAAGGTTAGACTTTACAGACCTTTCAGTGTTAAGCACTTGGTTGCAGCTATTCCTTCAACAGTTAAGAAGATTTCTGTTCTTGACAGAACAAAAGAACCGGGTTCAATCGGTGAACCTCTATATCTTGATGTTGTTGCGGCACTTCGTGACACAGAATTTGCCAATGTTCCTGTATACACAGGTCGTTACGGTCTTGGTTCAAAGGATACAACTCCTGCTCAAATCATTGCCGTATTCAAAAACACAGAAAAGAAGAGATTTACAATCGGTATCAACGATGATGTTACTAACCTATCACTTGCTCTTGATGAAAACCCTGACACAACTCCGGCAGGTATCACAAGCTGTAAGTTCTGGGGTCTTGGTGCAGACGGTACAGTCGGTGCTAACAAGAACTCTGTTAAGATTATCGGTGACCACACAGATATGAACGTACAAGCTTACTTTGACTATGACTCTAAGAAGTCGGGCGGTCTTACAGTATCTCACTTACGTTTTGGTAATGCTAAGATTACTTCAACATATCTAATCAACAAGGCTGACTTTGTTGCTTGTCACAAGGCATCATATATCAGACAATACAATATGGTTGAGGACGTTAAGCCGGGCGGTGTATTCCTACTTAACTGTTCATGGAATACAGAAGAACTTGAAGAACATCTTCCTGGTCAGGTTAAGAAGTATATCGCTGACAACAATATTCAATTCTATACAATCGACGGTGTTAAGATTGGTAAGGAAATCGGTCTTGGCAACAGAATTAATACTGTTCTTCAATCAGCATTCTTTAAACTTTCAAAGATTCTTCCTGAAGAAGACGCTATTAAGTATATGAAGGACGCCGCAACTGCATCATATTCAAAGAAGGGTGACGCAATCGTTAAGATGAATCACGACGCTATTGATGCCGGTGCTCAGCAAATCGTTAAGGTTGAAGTTCCTGAAAGCTGGAAGAACGCTCAAAGCGAAGATCTTTCAGTTAAGCATGACGGTGAAGGCAAGCTAATCGACTATGTAAACGATGTACTTGTTCCTATCAACCAATTCAGAGGTATGCAATTACCTGTTTCTACATTCGAGGCTTATCAGACAGGTGAAGTTCCTCTTGGTTCATCAGCATTTGAAAAGAGAGGTATTGCTATCGACGTTCCTGTTTGGAATAACGAAACTTGTATCGAATGCGGTAACTGTTCATATGTATGTCCTCACGCTTGTATCCGTCCTGTAATTCTTACAAAAGAAGAGCTTGACAATGCTCCTGAGGGTATCAGATACCAAAATGCAATGCAGCTTGACGGCTATTACTATGCTATGGCTATTTCAGTTTATGACTGTACAGGTTGCGGAAGCTGTGCTAATGTTTGCCCTGTAAACAATGCCGGCAAAAAAGCCCCTGCCCTTGTTATGACATCATTCGATGATGAAACAGCTAAGGAACAGGAAAAGTATGATTACCTTGTTCAGCTTGCAGAAAAGCAGGAAGTTCTTGACAAGTTCAAGATTTCAACAGTTAAAGGCAGCCAATTCAGAAAGCCTTACCTTGAATTCTCAGGTGCTTGTGCAGGTTGTGGTGAAACACCATACGCAAAACTTGTTACACAGCTATTCGGTGACAGAATGTACATTGCAAATGCTACAGGTTGTTCATCAATTTGGGGTGGTTCTTCACCATCTACACCATACACAATAGACGTAAACGGCCACGGTCCTGCTTGGGCTAACTCATTATTTGAGGATAACGCCGAATACGGTCTTGGTATGTTCATCGCTCAAGATACATTGAGAAATACAAACATCGCTAAGCTTGAAAAGATAGCTGAAGAAAATGCAGATGTTAAGCCTGTTGTTGACAAGTTCATTGAAACAAAGAATGACGCTGCCGCAAACAAGGTTGCTACTGACGAACTTCTAAAGGCTATTGCTAATATCAATTCTAAAGAGGCTAAGGACGTACTTGCCGATAAAGAATACCTATCAAAGAAATCTTGCTGGATATTCGGTGGTGACGGTTGGGCTTATGACATCGGTTTCGGCGGTGTTGACCACGTACTTGCATCAGGTGAAGATGTAAACATTCTTGTATTCGATACAGAAGTTTATTCAAATACAGGCGGTCAGTCATCAAAAGCTACACCGACAGGTGCTATTGCTCAATTTGCTGCCGCAGGTAAGGAAGTTAAGAAGAAAGACCTTGCAGCTATCGCTATGAGTTACGGTTATGTATACGTTGCACAAGTTGCTCAAGGTGCTAACCAAGCTCAACTTCTTAAAGCTCTGCTTGAGGCTGAAAGCTATCACGGTCCTTCTCTAATCATCGCTTATGCTCCATGTATCAATCATGGTATCAAGGGCGGTATGAGTATTGCTCAAACAGAAGAAAAGAAAGCCGTTGACGCAGGTTACTGGCACTTGTTCAGATTTGACCCAAGACTTGCTTTGGACGGCAAAAATCCGTTCCAGCTTGACTCAAAAGCTCCTACAATGGATTATGAAGACTTCATCATGGGTGAAGTTCGTTATAATTCACTTGCTCGTTCAAACCCTGAAAGAGCTAAGGAACTATTTGCAAAGGCTAAGAAGAATGCAGAAGAAAAGTATGCACATCTTGTTAAGCTTGCTCAAGGCGAATAATTTTAAATATTATAAATGGTTGGTTCATTTTGAACCAACCATTTTTTATTGCTATAACATTACCAAACAGGAATACAAAAAAATAACGCTGATAAACAGCGTTATTTTTTATATCTTATCAATTTTCATTTGTCCGTATGATACGTCTGTAAATCCCATTTTCTTATACAGCGATATTGCTTTTACATTATCTTTAACGACTTCAAGTCTGAAACGCTTTGCACCACTGTATTTGTCGAATAAATAATTAAAATACTGTGTCGCCACACCTTTTCCACGAGCATTTTCATTTACATACAAATCAATAATCTGTACGCATATACCGCCTACTTCAGTTTCATAATAAGTCGTCACGTAAGAAAATCCGACAACCTCATTATCTTCACAAAATACAAAACCAATTAAGCCTTTATCTCCACTTATTGCCGCATCAATATTTGTTTCGATAATATTCATAGGCACTTCGTGATCAAGTGCATCACTGCAATAAAATGCTTTTGATAATTCAAGCACTTTATCTCTGTGATTTTCATTCATTATTTCAATTTTCATTTTAACCGCCTATCTGACATTCAAGTCCCGATTTTTTAGCAACTTCAAGAAGTTCTTGCATATACTCGTTAGGAATTAAATCAATTCCGTCAAGTTTGTATTCTCTACCCAATCCGTCATATTTGCCTTGTCCGAGTCTGTGGTATGGAAGTAAATGAAGTTTCTTAACACCTTTCAAACTTGCAGCAAACATTGCAATGTCATAAATTTCTTCCGGTGTTGCGTTAAATGTCGGTATAACAGGCACTCTTATTGTCAAATCAACCATTCCCGACTCCGCAATTCTTTTTGCGTTTTCGTGAATAAGTTCATTGGGCTGAGTGGTAAATTCCTTGTGCTTTGCACTGTTCATATGCTTAATATCCATAAGCACATAATCAAGATACGGCAAATACTTTTCTATAAACTCCCAACGTGCAAAGCCCGTTGTTTCGATAGCAGTATTTATACCGTAATCCTTACAGGCGTGTAAAAGATGCGGTCCGAAATTCGGTTGCAACAGAGCTTCACCGCCTGACAAAGTCACACCGCCGCCGCTGCGGTTATAATAAAATGTATCCTGTAAAATAGCCGGCATAACATCTTCAACAGTCACATCATATCCCATAACTTTTTCTTTGCCCTCAAACATCATGGTCTGTATATCAAATTCCTGTGATTCAGGATTACAACACCATCTGCAACGCAAAGCACAACCCTTTAGGAATACTATTGTTCGTATTCCGGGTCCGTCGTGGATAGAATATTTCTGTATGTCAAATATTCTGCCTTTCGCTTTCATATAATTTTCCATATTAATTATTCCTTATGCGTTAAATGCTTGTTCTGTTCTGCTGATAATATCGTCCTGAAGTGCCTTTGAAAGTGATGTAAACAAAGCACTGTAACCTGCAACACGAACTACAAGTGATTTATAATTTTCCGGATGTTTTTGTGCGTCAAGAAGTGTTTCCTTACTTACAACATTAAACTGCATATGCATTCCCTTTTGGTCAAAGAATGCTCTTATGTATGACGCAAAGTTCTGAAGTCCTGCATTTCCGCTCAATGCCGACGGGTGGAACTTCTGATTGTAAAGTGTACCGTTTGATGCTCTGCCATGTTCAAGTTTTGCAACTGAGTTTGCCGCAGCCGTAGGACCTTTTGTATCAGCGCCCTGTCTTGGACCTACACCGTCCGCAATCGGTGTATTGGCAAGTCTGCCGTCAGGTGTCGCACCTGTCTGCTCACCAAGAGGAACGTTAGCCGATACAGGATACAATCCTGCCTGGAACATACCTCCGCGAGGATTTTTATGTTTTTCAAGTTCTTTTGCGTATATATTAGCCACATCACGGGCTAACATGTCAATTTCTTCAATGTCGTTTCCGTACTTCGGAAGTTCATTTATCATATCAAGTATTTCTTCATAACGCTTTCTCTTTGTCGGATCCTGTTCACCTGTAAGGAACATTCTGCAAATATCGGCAACTTGGCTTTCATTAACGCTCTTGCCTGCTTTAGCAAGATTTATAACAACTTCTTGAGTCGCATTTTTAGCCGCCTTAGGACTTAAACCTTGTCCGTAATTATGGATAAGTGTGTCTTTAAGTTCCGCCATTGTGACTTTCTTTTCATCAAATACAAGAGTCTTAACTGCCCAAAGTCCGTCTGCCATATTCGCAATACCGAAGCCTTGCGGACCTGTGAAGTTATAATGAGCACCGCCCTCTTGTACAGTCTTACCCTCTTTAACACAATCTTCAACCATACATGACAGGAACGGTAGAGGAACTCTTTCCGAATGTGCGGTATCTATCGCATTAATAGCATTAACCATAAGACCAATCATATAAGTTTCCTGTGCTTTATATGCGTTGTAGAATTCTTCAAATGTCGTCATATCTTCAACATTACCTGTCTTGATACTGATTTGAGCACCCTTATCAACACCGTTTGAGAACACAAGTTCAAGCGGACGACACATATTAAAGAATGCCGCGTCATGCCAACCGTCTGTCTTAAACGGTTTCTGCGGTTCAACACAACCGATAATGCCGTATTCCCTTGCATCTGCAAGAGTAACACCTCTGCTCATAAGTGCAGGAATGATGACTTCATCGTTGTAGTACGCAGGCAAGCCTACACCCGTTCTTGTAAGCTCTGCACATTTAATCAAGAATTCATTTGGCGTGCCGTTCCATATTCTGACCGAGAATGACGGAGCAGGTAATTGAGTGTGCATTGACGCTTGAATACATAGGAATGACAAGTCATTTGTTGCGTCAATTCCTTCAGCGTTTTGTCCGCCCGCCGTCAAATTTTGGAACAAGCTGTATCCGGCAAAGCCGTATGACGATGCCTCATCCCTTGCTTTATTAAGGTCGTTAAACTTAACCCAAATACAGTCAAGTATTTCCTGTGCAAATTCGCGTGTAAGCGAACCGTTGTCAATGCTGTTCTTATAATACGGATACAAATATTGGTCAAAACGTCCGGCAGAAATTGAGTGACCGCTTGATTCAATTTGAAGTAACATCTGTATAAACCAAAATGTCTGACAAGCCTCATAGAAGTTTCTTGCAGGATTTTCAGGCACGTTTGCACAGTTGTTTGCAATTACAAGCAATTCTTGTTTCCTTGTCGGATTTGTACACTTTTGAGCCATTTCATAAGCAAGATTTGCGTAACGTCTTGCATAATTTATAACCGCATTACATGAAATTATAATTGATTCAAGAAATTCGTGTCTTTTGGCATAATCAGCATCATACACGTTGCACTTATTCAATTCTTCCTGAACTTCCGCAATAATCCCCTTGTAACCTATTCTCATAACTTTACCGTAGTCAACTGTAACGTGTCCGATACCGTTATAGAAATAGTTACCCGGTGTAAAAATGTTGTGTTCAATCGCCGCAGCAGCCTCAGGCGCCATATATGAAAGTGCTAAATCGCTGTTTGTCTTGTTCTTCCAATAAGGAAAAATCTTTCTAAGTACAGCCTTGTTTTCCTCTGAAATATGGAATGGATCCGCCTCACGAAATTCGATAGTATCAAGCTCGCTTTCAAGCCATTCATACGAAAACTCAGGGAACACCTGACAGCTCCTCGGTGCTTTTGTCGAACTTCCGACAATAAGTTCGTTATCTCTGATTGTAATAGGAATATTGTTAAGTATATGTTCAAAAGCCAAAGCTCTTCTCTTTACAGTCGGAAGTTGTTCAGTCTGCTGATAACTTTCCGTAATAAGTACCGCTCTGTCTACTTCGATTTCAGGCATTTTGCGATACAATTCTTCCTTTAGCTTTTTAATTCTATCAGTCATAGGAATGTTTGTTGTATTAAAGGTTCTCATACTCTTCCCTCACTTAATTATAGTAATATCAATTTACTATAATTATATCACATATTTATTACATTTTCAATACTTTTTAATAGTTAAAGACCGTTAAATTAATAACTATATGCAACAAAAAAACAGACAAAATCGTAATAACGATTTTATCTGTTTACAATTACATTTCAACATTAAAATATCTTTTTGCATTGTTAAAGCAAATATCCTCAACTATCTTTCCAAGTGTATCAAAATCATCCGGAAATTCGCCGTTTTCAACCCACTCACCAAGCATATTGCAAAGAATACGTCTGAAATATTCGTGACGTGTGTATGAAAGAAAACTTCTCGAATCAGTAAGCATACCTACAAACTTATTAAATGCACCCAAATTTGCAAGTGCTTTCATTTGTTCAACCATTCCGTCACGTTGGTCATTAAACCACCATGCCGAACCAAACTGCATTTTTCCTGCCGTTTCGGCTGATTGGAAGTTACCTAGCATTGTCGCAAGAACATAATTATCCTTTGGATTTAATGTATAAAGAATCGTTTTCGGCAGTCCGTCGTTACATTCCATTGCGTCAAGCAAAGTCGAAAGGTCTGCCGCAATTTCATAATCTGCGATTGAGTCAAAACCGACATCTGCGCCGAGTTTTTTGAACATAGCAGAATTATTGTTTCTCAAAGCACCGATATGTAACTGCATTGCCCAATCAAGTTCACTGTACTTTTTCGCAAGTCTTATAAGTGTTTCACACTTAAATGCATTTATTTCATCGGCACTTAAATTTTCACCGTTCATTTTCTTTACAAAAACATCGTCTGCACTATAATCTCTGTTAAACGGTACACCGTCAAGAGCATGGTCGCTTATACGACAACCTGCATTATGAAAATAATCAATTCTTTCATTGACTGCAGTTATAAGTTCGTCATAATTTTTTATGTTCATACCGCATACGTTTCCAAGTGCTTTGATATAATCCGTAAAATCGGTCTTTTCGATATTAATTAATCTGTCAGGTCTAAACGCAGGTAAAACTTTTGCTTTTATATGTCCCTTTTCGGCAATTAATTTGTGATATTCAAGCGAATCAATAGGGTCATCGGTTGTGCAAAGTACCGCAACATTTGATTGATTTATAAGTGTTGACGGGCTCATTTTTGTTTCTTTTATAACCTTGTTGCACTTTTCCCATATTGTATCGCAATTTTCCGCCGTGACAACTTCATCAACATTAAAATATCTCTTTAATTCAAGGTGTGTCCAATGATAAAGTGGATTGCCTATCGCATACTGCAGGCAACCACAGAACGCTTTAAATTTATCATAGTCGCTCTTGTCACCGGTTATGTAACTCTCGTCAATACCGTTTGAACGCATATATCTCCACTTATAATGGTCACCGCCCAAGAAAATCTGAGTAATATTTTCAAACGGCTTGTCCTCATACATCATTTGAGGGCTTAAATGACAGTGATAATCAAAAATCGGCATATCCTTTGCATAGTCATTAAACAGCTTTGCCGCCGTTTCATTATTCAACATAAAATTATCGTCCATAAACTTTTTCATTACCATTACCTCACAGTATTATTTTATATTCTTATTATATACTCAAAACAGAATTTGAGCCACATATATTTTGCTTTAATTCAGCTCAAATCTTACAAATCTTGCTTAACATTTATTATATCACATTTTCATACAAACGCAACTCATTTTTGAATTGACCGTACACAAAAATTATGCTAAAATTATTTTGAGGTGAGTTTGATTGGAAAAGACGATACGACGCGTTATGTATGACAAATCTTATACATATACTTACAGAACAGGTATGTCCGAAGGACCAATTCTCGGCAATCATATGCACATATATTATGAATTTTTGCAACTGATTGAGGGCAATGCGCTTTACAACGTTGAAGGAACGGAATACAAAATTTCTTCGGGCGATTTATTAATCACCAATCCAAACGAATTTCACTTTATTACTTTTCCGAAAAACAGCGTTTATCATCGTCAGTTTTTGCAGATACACAGCAGCTTTGTTTCATCAATGAATCCTCATATTTTAGACACTTTAAATGCCCGAAAATTCGGAACAAACAACAGAATACCGTCCGAAATATTCAATAAATACAATCTCGGAGATATTTTCAAAGGCGTTGAACATTACTCGGCAAATCCAACAGCTGATACTGATTTTATGGTTTCCACATATGCCGCACAACTTGTCGTGAAGCTTAGTGAAATTCTTAAAAAAGAATTTCTTGTAAACGACACTTCCTCTAAAAACAAGCATATCAAAGAAATCCAAAACTACATTGAACAAAATTTCACACACAATTTGAATATTGATGATATTGCGGAACATACGTTTTTAAATAAGTCATATATCAGCCGTCTTTTTAAAAGCGAAACAGGTCTTACAATATCCGTTTATATAAATATGCGTCGCGTTATGATGGCAAAAAATCTGTTGCTTGCAGGCGAAAATGCAATGAATATTTTTTATAAATGCGGTTTCAGTGACTATACCACTTTTTATCGTGTGTTTAAAAAATACACCGATATGTCCCCCGAACAATTTAAGAAAAAGCACTCAAATATATAAAATCAGGTCGGTATTGTACCGACCTGATTTCATGTTATAACCATTTTATTCACAAACCATTGTAAGATTATCAAGACCTACCGTTCCGTTAGACTTTGCGGCTCTAAAGTAGAATGAGCCTATTTTCGTTATATCATTTGAACTGTAGAAATCCAAATCACTAAGTTCGGCTGTTATGTCGTTATCATTTTTCAAAGTCACATTAATCTTCTTTGTAGCGAAATTAATTTCAGCATTTAGGTGTATCCATGAACCGACAAAATCGCTTGACACTGTTTGACCGTTTACAAACAATGTACTTCCGGAATTGTATTCAACCGCAATTATATGTCCGTTATATTTTTTACTTTTGTTTACAAAGCCGTAATTCACGTTATTACTGTCAAATTTCGGAGATGTATCGCCGATTGAGAATTGACTGTTACCCGCAGTTCCCTTTGGTGCAAATTTAATATCGGCATTTACCGTAACCGTTTTATTTGTACAATCTATAGTATCAAGTTTCTGCCATACACCTACCGTCGAACCCGTTGACGCATAGCTTAAATAACTGTTTTCATTATCCTTTGCAACAGTCAATTTAGGACTTCCGCCGCCGTATGTCAACACACTGTCATCAATAGTATAATTTTCAAAATCAGCATAGAAATCATATTCGCCACCTACATCATATACAAGAGTAAATATGTTATTCTCCTCAAGTTTATCTTCAGTATATACCGACTTTTCGGCATTATACTTATATGTGTACACCTTACCGTCACGTTTAGCAACTTGGTCTTTACGGTAATCAGCAGAAACGGTATACTTATCTCCGACATAGAAATCGCCTGTTTCCGTTACGCTTTCCATAATATCATTACCTTGATTGTCTTTAAATTCAATCGCAATATCCGCCTTTGTTAAATCCATTACAGAAACCATTGGTACAGTGATATTTTTCGATTCGGTTGCCTGTGAAAGTTCAAGTTTTTGTCCTGCGTCACGGTAGCCGTCTGCTGTTGCACTGATTAAATAATCACCCTCGCAAAGCAAATATTCACCGTTTGAATTAGGTGTAAGCACTGCACCGCTTATACCGTCTTTAACAACAATATTCGCGTCAACACTTTCCTCACTCTTCGAATCAACCGCACCGAATGTCATTTTATACTGCGGTCCGCTGACTTTGCCGATGCTTACATTATCAACAATACACGATCTGTCGGTATATCCATGACTTGAGCTGAAATTTATACCGCCAATACTTCCTGTGCTGTCGCCGATTTTTCCTGTAAATTCAGCAGTCTGTCCGCCGTCATATGATACGGTTACATATGCCTTATTTGAACCGAAATCAATTACATTTTTAAAGTGAGTCGGTTTATTTGATGATGAACTGTTATTTCCTCTTGATATTGCCACCGACAATTTTGAATAATCATCAAGAACATCATTACCGCCTATTTTAACATTCGTATTACCGGATAAATCATATGCACAAATTTGTGTTGATACGATTGCTTTACCGTTTGCGTCTGTAAGGCTGTATGACATTGTTTTACCGTTGTGCTTACCGAATGTAATATCAAATTCAACCGTCAATGTTTCGCCTTGTGAAGTTACTACAGGGTTTGCATACTGCATTGACGCACTTCCCGTTGAAGTACCTTTTGTTGAATTGTTCATCAAAATCTGACCGTTATTGTTTACCGTATCACCTGTCAATGTAAACGCATTTGCACCGTTAGTATCGTTTAAGTCGGTATCAAATTTCCACAGGCTTACTTGTGTTTCTTCGCCTTGAGTATCAGGAGTTATATTTTTTACAGTATTCTTTGTTTCATCATAAGTACTGTCCTTATCCACTCCGACACGAATATAGTATTTTCCTTCTTCTTCGTTCCACGGAATGTATTTGTAGCTGTCACTGTCAAGTGTTTCGCCGTATACATACTTAATATTATCCGCCGTAATATCCTCCGATATTTCGCAATCAGCTGCCAATACAACAGACTTTTTACCGTATAAAGAACTGAAATCTGTTTTTAGAGTTATATAGTTGTCCTCTGCCTCTGACTTAATCTTACCGAACGTTTTAAACGGTGCAATCGGCTGCATATCGGTTAAATTATCTACTACATATATCGCATATGCTGTTGTATTATCTGCCAAAGCCAAATTGACATTTACCGTTGTTTTGCCGTTTATTTCAGCTTTATTCATAGCTGTTGATACCGCATTGCCGTCCTTATCATAGCCGACAGTAAATACAACCGCATTTTGTGTATTTTCGGTTAAGCCGATTAAATCAACAGTCTTTACAGTATTATTTTCCACTGACACATTACCTACAACTGCCTTTGGCTCATATGTCTTGTCAATACCGCTGACTTCCGTATCTTCCGTTACGGTTGATGTTTCTTTTGTTGTGTTATATGTTGTGTTGTAGCTTTCAGGTGCGCCGAAATACGAATTTATATTATTCTTAGAAAGCACCATTTTGTCTATGACTACGCCTGTTGACACATTGTACACTCTTACAGTATGATACCCCGCCTCAGAAACATTAATCTTTGTTGTAAGCTTTTCACTGTTGCATAATACGCCTTTTGACCATGCGTCCGTCTTGCTTCTGCTTCCGCTGTATTTATTAGTCCCGCTTAACACGATAGGAGTACCGTCATCTGTCGCTACCGCCAAACGCATAGTTCCGCGTTCATTGAGAGTAGGCATACGATAAACGTCCAATGTGTATGAACCTGCATTTGTGAAGTAAACCTTGTACTCCATATATGCCGCTGAATTGGTCAAATCACTTTCCTTTGCATTTGAGGCTGTTTCAGGATAAGCTTTCATTGTGTTTCCGCTTCTGCCGAAGTCTTTCTCTTCTTTCCATTCATAGCCGTTTACATCAAATTTATCTGTGTAGTGTTCAGCTTCTATCGAAACAACGCCGCCTGCCTCAACATATGTTTTTTCAGAAATTTGTTCTGTCGGATTTTCGATTGTTACGGCAATCTGCTTTGTATCAACAACATTATCACCTATTTTTTGCTCAACGGTAACCGTTGCATTGCTTACTCCGTCTGCCGCCTTTGATTTATCAACACTTATATGCACTCTGTCACTGCCGTATGACTTTCCGCTTGTCTTGTCAAATACAAGTGCATTTGAGTCTGACGTAATTTCATAGTCAAGTCCGCCGTAACCTTTGTTAATTACGTCAATAAATTTATCATATGTATCATAAGTTGAAACTGTCATAGTCGGATTATCCGAATAATCAGTCTGTGAATCGGTCATTACCGCAAGTTCGGTATAATCAAGCGATGATACTTTCGGTGCGTTAAGTTCTGTTGTTATATGCGCGTCACAACCTTGCAATTTTGACGGATTGTTATTCATAATGTTATTCCACTTGCCGTCCAGCATAGAGTTGTAATAAGCCATATCCGTATTGATTTGCTTAACCGCATTATCAGCTTCTTCAGCATACTTATTAGCCGCCGCACCTCTGTTTTGGCTTACATACAGATTTGCTCTGTCGGTCTGTACATAGTCGATAGCCATATTTGTTGCGGTACGTATAGGGTACAATGCAAGTTCAAAGAATGACGCTTGCTTATCTGTCGGAAGTTTTTCGTATAGCTTTTCCGCTCTTGCGCAAATATCTTTATATTCGTTTATATATCTTTCACCCTCATCACCGTATGCAGTCATCGAGAAATCACCTGTTCTTAAAAATTCAGGTCGCTTTGCGTTTGCAATTTCATAATACTTATCCATTATATCAGCATATTCTTTTGCGTCCGTTTCATTCATATTAAAATCACGTTTTGCGTTCTGCTCATATATTGAAGATATTTCTGTATTTGATGTTGACCATACGTTTTTAGCCAAATCGGCAAAGTATTCAATTTCTTTTTCAGCCGGTTTCAAGTCACCTACGTTTAATATCCAAACCTTATTTGCACCCATATCATATGACTTTTTAAGTTCTTCACGAATAAGTCCCGGCTGTGTGCTTGAAAGCCACAGATAACTCGTAGGATAACCGTAATAAGAAATATGATAGTAGATACCTGTTTTACCTGCTCTTGCACGTTCCGCATCGTCCGCATTTTGACGTACATATCCGTAGTTGTCATCTGTCCACATAATTGTTACATCATCGGGAATTTTTAACGCTCCTGTGTTGTATATCGCTTGTACGTCTTTATACGGAATGAATATTTGAGGTATATCCTCGATTTTACGACCGTCTGTGCAAAGTTCTTCTTCAAGAATTTTTCTTTGTGTCGCAATAATTTCGTTTAATGCGGTTGTTGTGTCCATATTTGTTGAGAATGAACCGTCATGAACACCACGCATACCAAGTGTATAGATATTTTCGTAACTGCCGTTTGTCTTTACACTGTCACGCCAGTAATCAGCCAAAAACTCCTTATTATCAACCGCATTACCGTCACCGTCATGATCAGTCCACATATATGAAACCGATCTGCCGCTGTCGTCCTTTGTATTGATGTACAGCTTTTTGTCAGGGTGATCCGCAAGCCATTGTTGCTGATACGGATAAAGTTCACCAAGGTTATTTCTCAAAAGTGGCTCAGCGTGTGAGGATCCCATAACTATACCGTATTTATCGGCAAGCACCGCATTTTCGGCGTCCAAATGGAATGCGTTTGAATACTGGTGCATCGCAGGCCATAGAGTGTTAGCCTTTAAACGAAGAATAAGCTCGTATATCTTTTCATACGTTTCCTTATTCATATTTCCGTCACCCATTGAGGTTGACCATTGGTTTAAATTGTATTCATCATTTAGGAAAATTCCTCGATACTGAACACTCGGCTCATCTTCCGTATATCCCTCTTTAGGAAGATTGATATATAATTCGTCCGCTTTTTCGGGCTTTACGTCCGCCCACCATTTCCATGGTGACACACCGATTTTTTCACAGAAATCATATATGCCGTAAATCGTACCGCGTTTATCCGAACCAGCAATAATAAGATTACCGCCGTTTTCTTGAACGGTAAAACTTTCCCATTTATCTTTTATTTCTGAAACGTCAATCGCTCCCATTTCCGCAAGTGAATCTATCGCCTTACTGTTTCCGAGTGTACCGACTATAATATTTGCATCGCTCCAATCGGTATCTGCCGGCATAGTCGCTTTCGGTGTTTCGGTATATGTATAGCTGTTTGCAATCGGTGTAACAGTCAATTTGTCATTTTCTGTTTTCCACACAAATGCTTTTACCGTTTTACCGTCAAAACTCGGAAGTTCTTTAAAATGTGCCGTTCCGTTTGTACTGTTTATGCTGTCCTCCGATATAAGCACCTTTTCTATCGTTCCGTCAGTGTTGTACACCGCAATAATGCCTCTGCCGTTTTCCGTAAGCGACTTGTAACCGTCAACAGACATACTTGCCGATGAAATATTAATACCAGAAATTTTCACTTCATCTGACATTGACTGAATATCTGCATTAATCGTAACAGTCTGCCCCGATACGTCCGATAAATCGTCTTTCATATCTCCCACTGCACGAATTACACTCTCATAATCATTGCTGTCAACATAAATTTTAGCTTGCTTGTCTTTTCCGATAAGCTTAACACCTGTGTCGGCAGAAATGTAACCCGATACGGAATTGTTTACCGTATTGTCTGCCAATGCCGTCATAGGTACGACTGTCGGCATCATCATTGCCGTCACAATAAGTGCTGAAATAAACTTTTTCATATACCTTTCCTCCATAATATATTTGTTAATTTAATTATATATTAATAAAGATATATTTTCTATGACTATATTCGCTTATTAATGATTTTATTTAACTATATTATCATTTAGTGATTTTAAGCACAAGTAAATATCCCCCTGACATAGCCATGGGATGTTCATCAACGGTCACATCCCCACGCACGAAAGTGCGTTAGTACGACTGACTCTTGCTAAGGGTTTGTTACTCGCTGCCAGTAAACTTGGCTTTATTTCTTGAATGACTTTACATCTTCAAATGTTAATTGACCATTCAGTCTGTCCTCTTTTAACTGATTACTTATATATACGTCTATCTTTCACATTTCGAACTATAAATCCGAAGAAAACTTCTATATGTACACATAGTAATCCTCTCAAAAGTTTATGTCTATCAAAAAAATTCAAGAATGAATTTTTCAAAACAATGTAGTTCCGATAAATTTTTATTCCCACAAATCACTAAGTTCTAAATCACGATCAAATGCCGACTCTTTATTGTAATTTTCGCTCATTCTCCTTAAGATCAGTGAAGTGTTTGGATAAGATATCCGCAGTTTTTTTGCATCTTCATTATACTTATCTCCTATTTTCTTTTCGTTTATCCCACCGCTTAATACATGCGCTCCTCGTTGATTATATTTACCAATTATAAATTCATCAATTTCCGTTTTTATAAAAATTTTTTCAAAATAGTTTCTAACAATTTCATGAGGAAAAATCCCGTCTTCACCTACAGGAGAATAACTCAAAAGTTTTCCTATACATAATTCTATTGCTTTTTTATAACCGGCATCTTCGGCCGCTTTTTTTACATTGGCAATCCAAGTATCAAAAATTTCTTGTGATTTAATTTCGCAATTACACCCCGGTATATCTTTGAAAAGATATAACAAATCTCTTGATAAATTGGTTACTGAATCATACTTCTTATCATGCCTCTTTGACAAATTTTCTTCTATTTCTTTATCACTTTTAAACACTTTTGAAACTAAATTAACATATTCCGACGGATTCTCTGTCAATACCTTGATTATACACTTTGGTTTGATACGATCTTTTATCAATGGTAAATACCAGCATTCTAATTTTGCAACTGTCATTGTGTCCACATTTTCATCGTTATATATTCTTTCGAATAATTCCGTCACGTCATAATTCACTATATGTTTTATTGTCATTCCATTATTTTCAACACTATCAAATAATTCAATACTTTTTTCAAGCGTTAAAATAATCAATTCTGTTCTTATATTTTTTGATCGCGACAATAATTTAATTGCAGAAAATGGGCGCTTGTATTCTATCAATTTTGCGGTCACTTTTTCAATCAAATTTCTTTCCTCAAAACTTTTTACAAGATAGACATTTATATATGACCAATAATAATTTTTTATATTCTCTTTAAGCGTATCAATAATTTCTATATTTTCAACAGAAATTGTTGTTTGACATAAGATATTTGCTTTTTCTTCTTCAGACAGATGACTTTTTTTCAATTTACGAATCATTTCATCAAAGCCTATGTTCCTGAATATTTCATTTGCAATTTCCGAATACAAGTTTAAATTTTTGTTTTTGAATTTCATAAGGAGATCCAAATCCAAAGTGCTCTCAAAAAGTTTTTTATACAAAATAACTGCTAAATCCCTAACATCTTCAGCATTGCCACAAAATTCTATAATTTCGTCTAAAGAATATTTTTCAAACATTCTATCTAAAGTTTCTTTTCGTATATTAAATAAATATTCTGTTTCTTTATAATAATCAAAAGTTTTTTTATCATATGGAATTGGCGACAAAATATCAGGACTCCATTTAAACAAATACTTATACTTGTCAAGCTCATCAGGAAGTATTTTATTATATAATTCTTCTAACTTTGAAATATATTCTTTGGGAATTTGCATATCATCATAACTATATCTCCTGTTATGACTTATTTTACTTCTTAATTTATCACACAATCTCAAACAATCTTGTTTAGATGCCTTCTTTGTATAAGCAACACACATCTTATTTAATTTTTCAAAATATTTTTTGAATAATTCGATTTTACTGATAATAATTTCCCAATGTTCAATATTATTATCAAGATTGTCTATCATTATATTTAAAAGTTTATCAATAGTATTATTATATTCGATAATTGTAACAGATGTTGCAAAATCAGTTTCAAAACTATGCCACTTTGGTTTTGCGATATTCATACAGATTTGTTTATTCCCCGGTAAAATAGAGTTAGCAATAGTCCATCCTGTTTTAGGATATTCTACAATTATTTTCTTTAAAAGAGCAATTTTATCTTTTGAATTTAAACATCCCTGTGGACACCACAAACAAAAAATTTCGTAGAGTGATGTTTCCGGTGAATTTTCTATTTTATATTCTAAATTTTTTTCATTTATGGTTACTAATAATAATATTGCACGTACAGCAAATTCATCATACCACACTAATTGTTCCAAGGTCCAGAGAATATAAGTGTAATAATTTCTTCCAAGCAAAATATCTTTTGAAGGAGTAAACAAATGCCATAGTTGACTATTTTCAATTTTCACTTCATTTTCAATTTTTTCTAACACCGCCTCCGGAGCTGCTTCAGCAAAAGTAGGTAAAAGAGGTGCAATTGAACTCCATTGTTGCCACTCCATAACGTTATTAAGTATTTTTTTTATCAATGAATATACAAAGTTTTTTGCCGATATGCCATTTATATTACTTAATTCCTCGCATTTTTCGTTGAATATTATTAAACTAATTGCAAGTCCGTTTTTTATATAAAATGAATATTCAGATTTCTTTCCCCACAGTTCGCCAAAAGCCTGTTCATCTTCAGCTAATTCAAATTTGGGAGACACATATCCAAATATAATTAGAGCACTTTCTTCAAACCTTCTCATATATTCTTCAGTTACTTTATCAAGCATAAACATCCATAGATTAGGTATAGAAATTATTTGAAAAGTATTTCTCACTCTGAAAACAGGAGATTCTTCCATATTAATCCACTCTGTCAGTTTTGATATATAAATATCATATTTTTCACCGCTAAGCAGCTCGATTAACTTTTTATCCCCCTTAAAGTCACCGTCCCACGCACCTGCAAGCAACGCCGGAATTAAGATTTCTACATTTGTTTTTGAAAGCCAACTAGGCTGTTTCTTACTTATCTCATTAGTAATTTCTCTATACAAATATATAAAGGACCTCTTTGTATTACGTTCAAGTAGACTGATTCTTTCACTATCCAATCCGAGAGTTTCTAATGCTTTGTGATAATCATTTTTATACCGTTTGATAAGAGAAACACTCTTGTCACCACGCTCAATTTTTGAAATAGGCGAAAAATAACTTACTGGAATAATTATAAATAAATAACTCGGAATTTTAATTTCGTCTGTTAAATTAAAGAGAGGAATTAATAGTGTTTTATTATCATGTGTTTTTATAAGACTATTCCATGCTTCTGTATTTTTAACTACTAATGCTCTATTTATCACTTCTTCCTTACTTTCAAAATTATAAATTGTAGCAATTAAAAACATTATTGCCTCTAAATCTGATTCTGCTTTCAAAACATGGCATCCATTTTTTTCTGTCAACCAAGAAGATATTATTTCTTTTTCTTTATCTCTGCCAATCAAGAAAAACTCTTCTTTTAGAAATGGTATTGTACTGGTTGCATATTCTTCCCAAAATTGCTCTACCGTATAAACGCCATTTATACTTTTTCCCATAACAGAAAACATCCAATTTGAAACAGCCGGACATTTTTCAATCCATAAACACATTTTAGATGCATCAAATATCTGAATATCGCTCCAATGATATTTACTTTTACTTTCATTTATTTTTTCTTCGATAGATTTTCTATGATTCCATAATTTCAGTGTAACAAATATAAACGTAGTGGATACAATATCAACACCCAATGGATTTTGAGTTCTTTTTTTAATATCATCATCAAATTTTTGTATTAAATTTTCATCAGTTCCACATTCCCAAACCGATTTTCCTTTCGGAAAAAAGTTGGATTTTTCTTCAGACTCAAGAACTCCATCATAACCTGCATATTGTATTCCTTTTTCTATCGAAAAATTATGCCGAATTATTTTATCTGATGTAGCAAGTACAAGTCTAATTACTAATTCCGGCAAAATTTCTTGAGCTTGTCTTGGATTATTTCTTGACCAATTATCAAGTTCTGTAGCAGAAATACGATTTAGCATAATACTCCCCTCCACAAATTAAAGATTATTCAAAAATATAATACCATAATTCATCAAGATATGCAATATTTTGTCTACTTTCACATTTTATAATACAATAGAAAATGTTTTGTGTCATTTGGTAGAATACAAAACAAAAAACATATCAATTATATAATAAACTGTATATATCATTTATTATTCATATCGTTTAATTCTCCTTTTATATAATTATTATTGTTTCTGGCAATCATAATAATATTATATAAAAAGGAGTTTTATTTTTTCATCACTAAAGCCGTACTGAACCTACATAATATCTTGGGATTTTCATTATACAAAAAAACTCAGATTCCATAGAAATCTGAGTTTTGTAGAGTGTTACGATTTTACCATATTAGCCTTTCTCATATAAAAATAGATAATATCTACGCAGTACATTAATAGCAATTTGAAGTTCTATCATTCTATCACTATATTTTAGATGAGTGTATTTTATAACTGTATTAGGTGGTATGATTTTTAATATGTAACATTTAATAAGCAATTTATGTTTAGATGATAGGGCTTTAAATGCAGTATTTAAACATCTATATTGTTCTTTTTTTATCACGATTAATTCCGGCGATTCTATTTCTGATACTATCGATGAAATATATTTTAACTTATTATTAAGAATATTTCTTGTTTTTTCTTTACTGTATTGTGATAAAAGTACATATCTTGAAAAAGCACATACCCATGTTGAAAACTTACTTCTCCCCTTAAAAACTTCCAACTTATTATAACATCTTTCAAACGACTCACTTACTATGTCATCTATCATACTATTTCCTATATAATCTTTTATAGATATTCTATTGACATAATTATATACAATAGGATAAGCCTCATTGTACAACATATCCCACGATTCTGTATTTCCTTTAAGATACTCTTGTACCTTTATATAATCCTCTTTCCATTTTTGTTGGCTCATACAGTACCCTCAACATTAAAAATCACTCTCTTACCAGTTTGCCATACCAGACAACCTTACACGTCAAATACCCATATTCCGCTCATATCTAAAAGTAAAAATAAAATCCGTAAGTTTCATAAGACCCTCCCAGCATATAATAACTACCTTTTATCGTTTGATTTTTAAAAATATATCCAGCGTTAGTTCTTCTACTATTCTATTAGTTGCTTTTTTTTAATATTTCTCCATTGATGAACAATCACTCAATCTCATTCTAAACCAATACTCCGGATTTATTTTTATTCCTGTTAAATTATATTTCATTTGACACAGTAGTAGTATGGAATATGGAATTAATTCCATATTATCTGCATCAGCAGAATGGTCTGCTATTCTATAATTTAATTGTTGCATATTTGTCATAAGCATAATAGCTTCTTTAGATCCATATGCAAAAATCAAAGACATTAACTCTTTAAAATCACTTATTGTTTTTTGCATTAGCGCCCTGATTTAAAATAGTATTCATTAACTCTTGAATCTTATATGGTAAATCAGCAATTTTATCCAAATTAATATTAATTTTTTCTCTATCAATTTCAGATTTAAAATTCCTCTTATTCAAGAAATATGTAAATAATTGTTACAGCTGCAGTAATACATGCTGATAGAACAACTACAATATTTTCATTCATGTATTTGCCTCCTTAATCAGCATTTTCTCCAATTATGTTAAAACATATAAATCTTGTTTTAATTATGCCATAGTAACACAGATTTTTCAAGCAAGATGATACCTATATTTTACTATATTAAATACATAGTACAGCACTATTGTCTTTAACGCATTAAATCTCACTGTCAGCTTATTTAAACCAATAACATTAAATGAAATGTCACTTAAACTCTAAAAAGCACAAAAAAACTCAGATTTCATAGAAATCTGAGTTTATGGTGCGACTGTCCTTATTGGACTTATGGAAAAATCGCATAAACACAAGGGTTTTGAGCGGTCAATAAACAGTATTAACCTTAAAATAAAATAATTTTATGTTTAAAAAATATCGTGAATTGCATATTTACGGTATTTTTTATTTCCCTTTTGCACCAAAGACCGACCTTTACATTCTCAGATAGTATATCATAAATACATAAGGCGGTCAATTAAAAAACAAAAGAACGACAAAATTTTTATTTTGCCGAAGTAAAACAGAATATTTTATATATAAGGCATTGGGAACACTCAATGTCTTTTTTTGATGTCGATATTTAGGAAAGGAGCATATCAGCTATGGCAACAGTATTCAGAGTTCAGAAAACAAAAGATTTTACAGTGATGTCTAATCATCATTTAAAAAATAAAGATTTGTCCCTGCGGTCAAAAGGGCTTTTATCGTTTATGCTTAGCTTGCCTGAAGATTGGGATTATTCCCTTAAAGGCTTAGCAACTTTAAATAAAGAGGGCATTGACGCCATACGCTCGGCAATCAATGAGCTTGAAGCGTTTGGATATATTGAGCGTTCCCGCGTCAGAAACGAAAAAGGGCAGCTTGGCGAAAATGAATATATCATACACGAATTGCCTATATCGCCCGAACCAAAACAGACCGAGCCTACATTGGAAAATCCAACATTGGATAATCCTGTACAGGCTGAACCTGAACAGGGCAAGTCCACGCAATTAAATACTAATAAATCAAATACTGAAATATCAAATACTGATTTATTAAATACTTATCCAATCAATTCTACGGAGCCGGAGGAAAACGGCGAACCTGTAAAACCACAACAGCCTGAACGGATAGGAATGGATAAGATTTTAGCATACAGACAGCTTATAAAACAAAATATTGAGTATGATATTTTATGTCAAAAGCTAAACGGCAATATCGGTATTCTGAATGAAATTGTTGATATTATCACTGAAACGGTATGTACAACAAGAGAATACTTAACCGTTGCAAGCGAGGAACGAAATGCGGAAACGGTAAAATCCAAACTTCTGAAACTAAACAGCGAGCATATCGAATATGTCATAGACTGTATGAAGAATAACACAACAGACGTACACGATACAAGAAAATATTTACTTGCGGCGTTATTCAATGCCCCCTCCACTATTGACAGCTATTACACCTTGAAAGTAAATCACGATATGTACGGAGGTAATTAAAATTACATACAACCCAAAATCACGCGCCCCGCCTATGCGAGCGTGTTTTTTAATACAAAATTTTAAATCTTGACAAGGAGGATTTTTAGAAATGAGAAACAAAATAAAAAGAATTTTAGCCGCTGTAATGGCGGCGGGAATGACTTTGAGCGTTATTCCCTCAATCACCACTTATGCGGCGCAGAGTAACGAATATGTCGATCCGGCGGACGTATGGATTGAAGCAAACGGGCGCACAAGCGAGTTTGACATCAATGCAACAGTAACTACGGGTACAATGTTCTGCCCCGTCTGCGATATGCCGACAAGCAACATTTCCTACCGCGTACCCGAATACACACGAACTGGCGAAACCGCATATAATCGCGGCGTCTACTATTCGGACGGTACGCTTATTGACGGAAAAGGCAAAGGCAATCTTGACGACGGAACACCCGGCGTTGACGCGTTCTATACGGGGTATCATTGGACAAAATCAGTTTGTCAGAATTGCGGTACGGTAAATTCCGTTGACGGAATTAACGCGTATTCGTGCGGTAAAGATGTATATTCCCTTAACCCCTGCGACAGCAACTTTTTCTTGGATTTTGACAGTACGGAATACATACCGTACAACAGCAGGACGCATACGGTAAAAGCAAAAAAGGGCAAGTATTGTCAATTCTGCAAAGGCACGAAAGAGCGGGTGCAGGACAAACAGGAAAACCACAACTTCACCGAAAATGTAAACGGCGAATTGGGAAATCAGCGTTTTCACATTACAGCGGATTGTGAGGACTGCGGATATAAGAAAAACGAATACGCGGCGGCAAAGTCTGTTGTACAAAGCTATTATGGCAAGGTTGACGGAAAACCTCATACCGTAACCGTCAATGACTTATCGGAGAATGGCGTAAATACAAGTATTCGTTACGGAACGGAAGCGAAAAAGTGTAACAAGACAAGCGCGCCGAATTATACCGACGAGGGCTATTATCCCGTATATTATGAGATAGAATATACCTACGGCGGCGAGAGTATGACGGAAAACGGCGTAAGCTATGTATGGCTTTTAAGCGATAATCCGCCCTCAAATACAAACAGTATTCATACTCACGATTTCAGATTTTTGGAAACAGTGCGCCCCACTTGTACAGAGTTAGGTTTTGACCGTTTCCAGTGTGCCGAGTGCGGAGCCTTGCAGAAAACGAATTATACTCCCGCAAGCGGGCACGATTACAATACTGTTGTAATTCGTGAGCCGAGTTGTCAGCAAGGCGGTTTAGAATTACATTCCTGTACAAAGTGCGGCAGATATTATACAGAAAGTACCTCAATGACGGGACACCGTTATGAAACAAATATTGTTGCCTCCACTTGTACAAAGAACGGATATACAGAACATATTTGTATCGACTGCGGATATAAGTACATTACGGATTTAACGCCACTTGCAAAACACGATTACAGACCGACAGTAACCGCGCCCACTTGTAAAACAAAAGGCTTTACCACATACAAGTGCAGAAATTGTGATGATACCTATGTCGGCGATTACACCGAGCCGCGCGGTCATAAATGGGACGAGGGACACACTGTAACTAATTCGACCTGCGAGAGCGAGGGCGTTATGGAATACCACTGTAAACATTGTGATGAAAAGATGATACAGGCAATTTCAGCGACAGGACATACACCCGGAAAGGCTGCTACCTGTACCGAACCGCAAAAGTGCGAAAGCTGCGGCGCTATTCTTGAACTGCCGACAGGACACACCTATTCCGAAACAGTAACGGAGCCGACTTGTACAGCTATGGGATTTACCACATATAATTGTGAGAATTGCGACCATTCATATATCGGTAATTATACGGATAAGACCGAACACAAGTATAATTCAGTTGTAACTCCCCCGACCTGTACGGAAATGGGATATACAACATATACTTGCGAGGATTGCGGCGACAGCTACATTTCAGATTATACGGATAAAACAGAGCATAAATATAATGCTGTTGTAACTTCCCCGACTTGTACGGAAATGGGATATACAACATATACTTGCGAGGATTGCGGCGACAGCTATAAATCTGATTATACGGAGGTTCTTCCTCATAATTACAATAAGCAGACGATTAAGCCTACTTGCACATCACAGGGCTATACAATTTACACTTGCCCCGATTGCGGCAAGGAATATATCGGCGACGAGCAGGAGCCGACAGAGCATAAATATATTCCCACTGTAACCGCGCCGACTTGTACGGAAATGGGATATACAACTTTTACTTGCGAGGATTGCGGAAAATCGTATGTCGCGGATTACACGGACGCGAAAGGCCATAACTATGAGGAAAAAATCACAACTTCCACTTGTACGGGTATAGGATATACAACCTTTACTTGTAAGGACTGCGGAATTTCATATATCGGAAACGAGCAGGCAAAGACCGCTCACGATTACGAAACAACAGTAACCGCGCCTACCTGTACAGAATTGGGCTATACAACATACACCTGTAAAAACTGCGGCGAAACATATAGAGCCGACGAGGTATCGGCAAAAGGACACAAGATGTCAGATTGGATTATTGACGTTCCCGCTACGATTGAGAATGAGGGCAGCAGGCATATTGAATGTACGGATTGCGGTACAGTTTTAAAAATTGAGGAAATCCCCCAGCTTACCGATAAGGACAATTCGGACGAGGACGGATATTCAAAAGTCGGTGATTATAGTATTCTGATTACCGATAAGGACAGCAAGCCTGTTTTCAATTCAGAAATCAGCATTGACAAGGACGATAACATCACAATTAAGCTGCCGGAGGGCAGATTGCTTGACTATGAGGACAGAACGACAATTACGGTTGTTCGTACAGATACAAAGGCAGCGGCAGAGGGCTTGAATATCAATATTTCAGACAAGAGCGGCAACGCCGCAACAGGTCAGACGGACGCAGGCGGTCAGCTTATTGTTCCGAATAATCAGAGCTCAACGGGTAATGAAAACGGCACTATCGGCGGCGATAACGGCGAAACAAAATATACTTATGTTGTTACCGTTACAGACAAAAACGATACCGTCATTCCCGATTGTGAAATTCACATAGGCGATAACCACGATATTGTCGTAAAACTTCCCGACGGTACGGCTATGAACAGCGACAACCGCGTTACTGTTACGGTCAAAGACCAGAACGGCGAAGCAAAGGAAAATGTAAACGTGATTGTCATAGGCGACAGCGACTATATAGAAAAGGGCGTTACAAACGCAAACGGTCAGGCTACATTACCGAATAAAAATCAGGCGTACACGGACAAAAACGGTACGGCGAATGTAAACGGATATATCGTACTTGTCGAAGATGAAACGGAACCGGTATATATGGCGCTTGTAACCGTTGACGATAACGGCGTTATGGTATGCCTCCCCGACGGTAAAAAGATTGATTACCATAACCGTACATCTGTAATTGTAAAGACGAATGACGGAAAAGCGGTTGAGGGCGTAAGCGTAAATGTCTATGACAATGCAGGCGGCGACAGAACCGAGATAACAGACAAGGACGGAAAAATCACTGTTCCTCCGCTGAATGAAAATATAATCGAGAATAAACCGACGCCGGAGCCTACTCTGACAACAAAACCCGGACTTGAAACTCCCGAACCGTCAGAGAAGCCGGACGCAACAGACGAACCGAGCGCAACGGATAAACCGTCAGAAACAGAAAAGCCGGACGCGACAGAGCAGCCGAGCGAAACGGAAAAGCCGAAGCCTACCGTAAATCCCGATAATGGAAGCGAGGTTGTTACTCCCGATTATTCGTATAAGGTATCTGTAAATGACAATGACGGCGCTGTAAACGGCGCAATCGTCAGTGTTGATAAAGACAACGGCAGCGTTACGGTTAAGCTCCCTGATGAAAAGGGTATCACTCCCGATAACAGAATTATTATCGGAATTACAGACAAGGACGGAAAAGCTGTAAACGGCGTACCTGTTACCGTAATTGCAAAGGACGGAACGGAAGCAAAAGACCTTACAAACAGTGAGGGCATTGCGATTGTTCCCCCGACAAGTACAGACCGTACAGACAAAAACGGCTATGCACAGGTTGTTGAGGGAGAAAAGACATACAATGTCATTGTCGAGGACACAAAGGCAAAAATCGAAAATGCCGCCGTTGAGGTTAAGGACGGTAAAATCAGCGTTATTCTTCCCGACGGAAACAAGCTCAATACAGATAATCAAACCACTGTAACCGTCAGCGGCAAGGATAATACAGCGGTCAAGGATATTTCCGTAACTGTTACCGATAAGGATAATAAGACAGCGACAAAATCAACCGACGCAAACGGTAAAATCACTGTACCCGTCAAGACTTCAACAGGCGGTGGCGGCGGTTCTTCTTCAGGAGGAAGCGGCGGCAGTAGCGGATATGTCAAGCCGTCATACACTGTAAAGGTTGTCGATAAGGACGGAAAGACCGTCAATGTCAATAAGACCGTCAAGGACGATAAAATCACTTTGACGCTTCCGAGCGGCAAAACTCTTGACGATAATTATTATACAATTACCGTAACGGATAACAAGGGCAAGACAACGGCGGGTATTGATGTTACGCTCAAAGACAAGAATAATTCCGTCAGCGGCGCAACCGACGCAAACGGTCAGCTTATTATGCCGACAAACACGCATAATTCTTATGTAGTCGGATATGAGGACGGAGCCTTTAAGCCTGAAAATAATATGACAAGAGCAGAAGCAGCTGCCATATTCGCCCGTAATATTGCAGAGCGTAAGGGCGAAAATATTTCAAGCCGTAAATCATCATTTAAGGACGTATCAAGCAAGGATTGGTTTAATAACTATATCGCCTATCTTGAAAAGTACAAGGTAATATCCGGCTATGACGATAAGACATTTAAGCCGGACGAACATATTACAAGAGCCGAATTTGTAACAATGTGTATGAGGTTCTATGCGCTGGACGCTAAGACAGTGGCGGCAAAGAAGAATATTTTTAATGATGTACCAAAATCACATTGGGCGTCAGGTTATATTTACAGCGCTGTTGGTATGGGCTGGATAAACGGATACAGCGACAGCACATTTAAGCCGGACAGCAACATCACACGCGCGGAGGTTGTAACGATTGTAAACCGCGTAACAGGACGCGCCGCCGATACGGAATACATCAATAAGAATATGTCAGCCGTAAATAAATTTACAGACCTCAAAGACAAGTCATATTGGGCGTTTTATGAAATCCTTGAAGCAAGCAATACGCATAATACCGTTGACGGAAAGAGCGGCGAAACTTGGGTAAAATAATTGTCTGATTTGTGTATTGTGTTTGTTGACCGGATATGATATAATCTTTATAATATTTTATATCGAAAGGAAAGAATATTATGGATAAAAAATTAAAAATAATTATAGAAAACTGTCCCCAAAATCATAAATGCCCCGCTGTCAATGTTTGTCCTGTTGGAGCGTTAAGTCAGAAAGATTTTGAAGCACCGATAATAGATTATGACAAGTGTATAGGGTGCGGTAAATGTTCAAATTTCTGTCCTAAAAAAGCATTGGTATTATAATTGGATTATACATAAGGGGTGTAAACGGTGGAGGAACGCATAGAACCGACAAATACGGTACAGACTGAATTTGACGAGTGGATTATAAACGGTTTGGATAAGGCGGAAGAAATAATCCATAAATCAGATACAGAGAATATTAAGCAATAAGCGGTTGTTTGAAAATAAACAGCCGCTTTTTTGTTGCAAGGAGTGATGTCTATACAGGAAGAAATAAATAAAAAAACAGTTGCGTTAGTTATAAGCGCTTCCAAAATGACGGGGCGCGTATTGCAGGCGGCAATTCGTGAATACCTAAGACAGCAGCAGAAAAATAAAAACAAGGGCTATCAGGGTAAACAGACGATTAAGCAGCTTGTAGAGTCAGGCGCGGCGCTTTCAAATATTGAGATAACGAATAAAAATATAAAATCTTTTGAGCCGGTGGCGAAAAAGTACGGACTTGACTATGCTTTGAAAAAGGATAATTCCACGAAACCGCCGAAGTACCTCGTATTCTTCAAGGGTAAGGATATTGATGTCATAAATATGGCGTTTCAGGAGTATTCGCAAAAGCTGTTACGGGAAAAACCGTCAATCCGTAAAATGTTATCTCAAATGCGCGAGCTTGCAAAGACTATCAATCCGAAAGACCGCGCCCGCCGCAAAGAACAGGAGCGCGATATATGAGGATAGACAAAAGGTTTATTCTTTTAAATATCCCGTATCTTCTGTTCTTTTGGATTGCTGATAAGATATGCTATATATACAGGATAACAGAGGGTAATAAAATAATAGCGTTGGTTCAGGGAATTGCGGAGTTTTACAAAGCTCCGCTTTTTTCGTTCCACATAATCGATATATCAATCGGAGTAATAGCCGCGCTTCTGATTAAGTGCGCAGTTTATGTCAGGGGTAAAAATGCTAAGAAATACCGAAACGGCATTGAATACGGTTCGGCGCGCTTGGGTACGGCGTCAGACATAGCCCCGTATATTGACGGACAGAATTTCTATAATAATGTTCTTCTCACGAATACGGAACGGCTTACAATGGACAGCCGCCCGAAGCTGCCGAAGTACGCAAGAAATAAGAATGTTCTTGTAATCGGCGGCAGCGGCAGCGGTAAGACAAGGTTTTTCATAAAACCGAATTTAATGCAAATGCACAGCAGCTATGTTGTAACCGATCCGAAAGGTACGGTTTTAATTGAGTGCGGGAAGCTGTTACAAAAAGGCGGATATATCATAAAAACATTTAATACGATAAATTTCAAAAAGAGTATGAAATATAATCCGTTTGAGTACATACGCAGCGAAAAGGATATTTTGAAGCTCGTTAATACCCTTATTGCGAATACCAAAGGCGAGGGCGAAAAGTCAAGTGAGGATTTCTGGGTTAAGGCTGAACGCCTGTATTATTGCGCCCTCATAGGCTATATTTGGTACGAAGCGCCCGACGAGGAAAAGAACATCATAACTCTTTTGGATATGATAAACGCGTCGGAAGCAAAAGAGGACGACGAGAATTATAAAAGCCCCGTTGATTTACTCTTTGACCGTCTGGAAGAAAAGGAACCGGAGCATTTCGCAGTAAAGCAGTATAAGAAATACAAAATGGCAGCCGGCAAGACTGCTAAAAGTATTTTGATTTCGTGCGGCGCGAGATTAGCGCCGTTTGACATTAAGGAACTCAGGGACTTAATGGAATATGACGAATTGGAGCTCGACAAAATCGGCGACAGGAAAACGGCGTTGTTCGTTATCATTTCCGATACGGACGATACTTTTAATTTCATAGTCGCTATGATGTACACGCAGTTATTCAATCTGCTTTGTGATAAGGCGGACGACGTTTACGGCGGCAGACTTCCCGTACACGTTAGATTTCTGCTTGATGAAATGGCGAATATCGGACAAATACCAAAATTTGAAAAGCTGATTGCCACAATAAGAAGCCGAGAAATATCGGCGTCAATAATCTTGCAGGCGCAAAGTCAGCTAAAAGCTATTTACAAGGATAACGCCGACACGATTATAGGTAATTGCGATACTACCCTATTTCTCGGAGGTAAAGAGAAAACTACTCTTAAAGAGATTTCCGAAACGCTCGGCAAAGAAACGATTGATATGTACAATACTTCCGAAACGCGAAGTAATCAAAAATCTTACGGACTTAATTATCAAAAATTAGGAAAGGAGCTGATGACGCAGGACGAATTATCGGTAATGGACGGCGGCAAGTGCATTTTGCAATTAAGGGGCGTCCGTCCGTTTTTGTCTGAAAAGTACGATATAACGGCGCACCCGCGCTATAAGTATTTATCAGACGCAGACAAGAAAAACGAGTTTGACATTGAACGATTTTTGAACCGCAGACCGGCGGTTGTAAAGGAAAATGAACAATTCGACCTTTACAATGTAGATGTGCCGGACGAAGAAAAAAAGACAGATTAAAATTTAGGAGGATTTTATTTATGCAATTTTTCACAGAAGCGGTCAATGTTTTAAAAACTCTTGTAATCGCGTTAGGCGCAGGCCTCGCGGTTTGGGGTGTTGTCAATCTCTTGGAGGGATACGGCAACGATAATCCCGGCGCAAATGCTCATGTGCGGTAAAGTAATAAAAAGATTTAGGTAGCCGCCTTAACTATTCCTAAATAAGATAATATGCACAGTATTTTCTCGTAAATAGAAAATAAATTATTGCATTTTACCAATTATTATGTTAAAATGACAATGTAACAAAGAGCTATGTATTTTTAAGGAAAGGGAGGAACTTATGAATTTAAGAAAATCTATTTTAGCACTTTCAGTAGTAGCTGGAATTGTAGCTGCTCCAATGACTGTATTTGCCGCTCATACTCATAGTTGGGGTTCTCCCCAGTACTATGGATATGAAGATGAAATGCCTGGTATATATGATGCCTGGTATATATGATGACTGGGATAAATGTGCGACACGTCATGTATATAATTACAAACAATGTTTAATTTGTGGAGAAGTAAGCATTTATGAAGTTGAGACGATTGAAATGTCTCACAAATGGGTGAATGGTGCATGTGTATATTGCAACAAAGGTTACGCGAAAGAGATAAATTAACATAGTATCATTACCGGCAAGTTTATAATCAAAAAATAGAAAGCATTGAGAATATTTCATAATTTCTTGAAAGTACTCTCAGTGCTTTCTTTGATAATATGAAAGGAGAAATAAATGCAAAAAAAACAACTTTCTGTATTAGTACTAATTATTTTATGCTTTTTATTAGGATGTAACAGAGAAACACCAAAAGATGAATCTCAACAAAATTATGAAGATGAATCTAATATTTCTAAAACAAATGGAGAAGAACTTGTAAATATAAACAGTGAATTGTTAGGTTCGACTCCTTTTGATATCCAAATCGATAAAACAGCATTGCAGACTAGAAAAGAAACAGAAACAGAAGTTACAATAAAGACAAATTTAACAGACTGGGGTTATACTGTTTCTTCTGAAAAAGGGAAAATATCTGATATAAATAAAAATTCATTCATATATATAGCACCTAAAGATGAGAGGGATGATACTATAAAAATACAATTATCGGACTATGAAAATGGCATATCATATGAATATACAATTCCACTTATTTTTGCGGGAAACAATGAACATTCTTTAGATAAATTCAAGGAAAATCTTTCAAGATTACCTAATAGTTAGTAAAGAGTCGATAGACTAAAGTACCACCATCCTCTTTTATTTCAACTGAATATCCATCCCGCCGCACCGCAGCGGCACATGAAGCAGTAAATCCGAAAAAGATTTGCTGCTTTTTTTGCGTCCATTTTTGGCAAATTTCCAAAAGTTCCGTATTAGACAGTGAAACCAAAAAAGGCTGCCATTTTTTTCAGACAGCGGGCAAAACGCAGCTTCCGAAACGCCTTATTGTCGGGAAAGACCGAGCCGCCGGAAAAGTTCTTGCCGGAAAGTCCGTCCATTCTGCTCTTTTGTGGTTTGTAGGGAGTAAGGGAAAAACGCCAGCCCGCAGCCTTTTATAAAAAAAGCTGGTTATAGATTTTCTGAAAAAGTGGCAGTAGCAAGTGAACGGCAGGCCGGCAGTTTCTTAGAGCAAGATTCTACCGAGGTGCCAAAATTCGCTTATCGCTCATTTTGCCCCTGCGGGAATCTTGTTGGGGAGTGCCTTCCCCAAACCCTGCTTATGCGGCTTGCGCCGCTGAAAAACCCCTCAAAATATTTTTCGGATTTTTCAAAAACAGTTCCGCTTCACACCCTGTTTTTCTCCTATTAGTGAGAGGACACCACGCACAGAAAGGAGGTCAACCACCTATGAAACGATACAACACGCCGCACCGCAGCCGGGTAGTCAAAACACGCATGACCGAGGAAGAATACGCCGAGTTTGCCCAGCGGCTTTCTGCTTACCACATGAGCCAAGCCGAGTTTATCCGGCAAGCCATAACCGGGGCAGCCATACGCCCCATCATAACCGTTTCCCCCATCAATGACGAGCTGCTTGCCGCTGTCGGGAAGCTGACCGCCGAATACGGGAGGATCGGCGGCAACTTAAACCAGATAGCCCGGACGCTGAACGAGTGGCACAGTCCCTATCCGCAGCTTGCCGGGGAGGTACGGGCGGCGGTTTCCGACCTTGCTGCCCTAAAGTTTGAAGTCTTGCAGAAAGTGGGTGACGCTGTTGGCAACATTCAAACATATCAGCTCTAAAAACGCCGACTATGGCGCAGCGGAAGCCTATCTCACATTTGAGCATGACGAGTTTACCATGAAAGCCACCCTTGATGAAAACGGGCGGCTGATACCGAGGGAGGATTACCGCATTTCTTCCCTCAACTGCGGGGGCGAGGATTTCGCTGTTGCCTGTATGCGAGCCAATCTCCGCTATGAGAAAAACCAAAAACGGGAAGATGTGAAAAGCCACCACTATATCATCAGCTTTGACCCACGGGACGGGACAGACAACGGCTTGACCGTAGACCGGGCGCAGGAGCTGGGCGAGCAGTTCTGCAAGGAGCATTTCCCCGGACACCAAGCCCTAATCTGCACCCACCCGGACGGGCATAACCACAGCGGGAATATCCATGTGCATATCGTCATCAACTCCCTGCGGATTTACGAAGTCCCGCTTCTGCCCTACATGGACAGACCAGCCGACACGCTGGAGGGCTGCAAGCACCGCTGCACCAACGCCGCTATGGAATATTTCAAGAGCGAAGTCATGGAAATGTGCCACCGGGAGGGGCTTTACCAAATCGACCTCTTGAACGGCAGCAAGGAACGGATAACCGAACGGGAATACTGGGCGGCAAAGAAAGGGCAGCTTGCCCTTGACAAAGAGAACGCCGCCAGAGAAGCCGCCGGACAGCCGACCAAGCCCACCAAGTTTGAAACGGACAAGGCGAAGCTGCGCCGGACGATACGGCAGGCACTTTCCCAAGCTGGCAGCTTTGACGAGTTTTCTTCCCTTTTGCTGCGGGAGGGTGTGACCGTCAAGGAGAGCCGGGGGCGGCTTTCCTACCTCACGCCGGACAGGACAAAGCCTATCACAGCCCGAAAGCTGGGGGACGATTTTGACAAGGCTGCTGTCCTTGCCCTGCTCACGCAGAACGCCCACAGAGCTGCCGAACAGACCAAAGCCATACCCGAATACCCTGCCGCAGTTAAAAAGCCGTTACAAGGGGAAAAAGCTGCAAAAACCACCCCGGCAGACAACACCTTGCAGCGCATGGTTGACCGGGAAGCCAAGCGAGCCGAGGGCAAGGGCGTGGGCTATGACCGCTGGGCGGCAAAGCACAACCTAAAGCAAATGGCAGCTACCGTTACCGCCTATCAGCAGTACGGCTTTTCCTCCCCGGAGGAACTGGACGAAGCCTGTTCTGCCGCCTATGCCGCCATGCAGGAAAGCCTTGCGTGGTTGAAGCAGGTGGAAAAGACGCTGAACGGGAAAAAGGAGCTGCAACGGCAGGTGCTTGCCTATTCCAAGACCCGCCCTGTCCGGGACGGGCTGAAACAGCAGAAAAACGCCAAAGCAAAAGCAGCCTACCGTCAGAAGCATGAAAGTGACTTTATCATAGCAGACGCAGCCGCCCGCTATTTCAGGGAGAACGGCATTTCCAAGCTGCCGAGCTATAAATCCCTGCAAGCAGAGATTGAAAGCCTTATCAAAGAGAAAAACAGCGGCTACAACGATTACCGGGCAAAACGGGAGGAGTACCGCCGCTTGCAGACTGTCAAGGGCAATATCGACCAGATTTTACGCCGGAGCGAGCCGCAGCGCAGAAAGGAGCAGAGCCATGAACGGTAATATCCCCCGCATGGACTACCGCCAGTACCGGGCAGCCCGCCGCCTTGTGCATGAGTGCTGCAACTATGACAGCGGGAACTGCCTGCTGTTGGAGGACGGCGAGCCTTGCGTGTGTGTACAGAGTATCAGCTATTCGCTGCTCTGCCGCTGGTTTACCGCCGCTGTCCTGCCCCTTGATGAAGCACTGGAAGCCGCCCTCTTGCGCCGGGGAAGCCGGAAACGCTGCGCTGTCTGCGGGGCGTTCTTCTTCCCAAAATCCAACCGGGGGAAATACTGCCCGGACTGCGCCGGACGCATGAAGCGGATAAACGCCGCCAAACGGAAGCGGAAACAAAGGGAGAAATGTCACGCTTTAGGGCATTTCAAACCCGCATAAATCAAGGCTTTTTTGGAGGGTGTCAAAGGGTGCGTGATACATTTATCCTTTTCCCTTAAAAACGCCCCCTAAAAGCGTAACAGAACCCACAGACAGACACCACAAGGAGGTGAACCCTATCGCTGATTATATGACCGCAGGAACGGAGCTGCCCGCTTACCTGCCTTACCCCCGTTTCCTGCTGGAAACAGACCTATCCCACACCGCAAGAGAGTTATATGCGCTGCTGTTAGACCGTTCCACCCTTTCGCAGAAGAACGGCTGGCAGGACAGCGAGGGACGGACATACATTGTCTACCCCATAGCAGAGATAGCGGAAATGCTGGATAAAGGCTGCACCACCATAAAGGGCGCACTGAACGAACTGGACGCTGCCGGGCTGCTGGAACGCAGACGGACGGGCTTTTCTGCCGCCAACCGTCTGTATGTGAAAGTGCCGCCTATCCCAGTGGTACAGTTTTCCGACCAACTGACGGACGGAAAACCGCCCCTCATAAGGGCGGGAAACCGACCAACTGACAGCCGGAAAACTGACCTTATGACGGTCGGAAAACCGTCCCCTAACCAAACTAATATAAACAACCTAATAGAGAGCCAAACAAAAGGAGCGAGTGAGGGGCAGCCCCCCGCCGCTTATGGCAGATATAAAAATGTATTTCTTTCTGACACAGAACTTTTGGAGCTGGAACAGGACTTCCCCGGCAAGTGGGAGTATTACCTTGACCGCCTTTCCTGCCACATCGCTTCCACCGGGAAGCAGTACCAGAGCCATGCAGCCACCATTTACAAGTGGGCGCAGGAGGACGCTGCCAAAGAGAAGCCAAAGAAAGGCATACCGGACTATTCATTCAAGGAGGGAGAAAGCCTATGACCGATACAATCCACAACACCATACTGCCTATGACCGACACCACAGCCGAGCCGGAGGATTACACCGGGGAGGACGGGCTTTTATACTGCGGCAAATGCCGGAAACCCAAAGAAGCCTATTTCCCGGAGGGCAAGACCTTTTTCGGGCGTGACCGCCACCCGTCAGAGTGCGACTGCCAGCGGGCAGCCCGTAAGGAACGGGAAGCCGCCGAGAAGCGGCGCAGCCACCTTGAAACGGTGGAACGGCTGAAACGGCAGGGCTTTACAGACAAGACCATGCAGGACTGGACATTTGCCAACGATAACGGCAGCTGCCCGCAGATGAAGAACGCCGCCGGATATGTGGCACGCTGGGAACAGATAAAGGACGGGAACTACGGGCTGCTCTTGTGGGGCAGGGTAGGCACTGGGAAAAGCTATTTTGCCGGGTGTATTGCAAACGCCCTCATGGAGCAGGAAGTCCCGGTGTGCATGACAAACTTTGCAGCAATATTAAACGACCTTGCCGCCAGCTTTGCGGGCAGGAACGAATATATTTCCCGCCTTTGCAGCTTCCCCCTGCTCATCATTGACGATTTTGGAATGGAGCGTGGCACAGAATACGGTCTGGAACAGGTCTACAATGTGATTGACAGCCGCTACCGGAGCAGGAAGCCGCTGATTGTGACGACCAACCTCACGCTGGAGGAATTGCAGCACCCGGAGGACACCGCCCACGCCCGGATTTATGACCGCCTGCTTGAAATGTGTTCCCCTCTCTGCTTTACCGGGGAGAATTTGAGGAAAGCCGCCGCACAGGGAAAAATGGAACAGCTGAAACGGCTGCTTGCCGGAAAGGAGATTTGCCTATGACCGACACCCAGAGAAACAAACGCCCTGCCCGCCGCCCGGACTGCGTGACCGAAACGAGGATAGGCAACACAATCCTTGTGGTGTCTGGCTTTTTCAAGGAGGGGGCGACCGACACCGCCGCTGACAAGATGATGAAAGTGCTGGAAGCAGAAGCCGCCGCCGGATATTTGACCTGTGATAAGCCTGATTGAAAAACCGTCATTTTTACCGACCGTAAAGAAGCAGATTTGACGCTTTTGCCGCTATACAGACAGCCGCCCCATGTGGTACAATCAAGGTACGGAATAGTGGGGCTGGCTGTCGGAAACGGAGGAATTTATGTTAAGACAGACCACCCAGCAACTCATTACCGCCCTTTACCCAAGACTGTCCCATGAGGACGAGCTGCAAGGCGAGAGCAATTCCATTTCCAACCAAAAGAGGATTTTGGAAACCTATGCCAAACAGAATGGATTTTCTAATCTGCGCTGGTACACCGACGACGGTTATTCCGGTGCGAACTTTCAAAGACCCGGATTTCAAGCCATGCTTGCAGACATTGAAGCAGGGAAAGTCGGGACAGTTATCGTCAAGGATATGTCGAGGTTAGGGCGAAACTACTTACAGGTGGGAATGTACACAGAAATGATTTTCCCACAGAAAGGTGTCCGCTTCATCGCTATCAATGACGGAGTGGACAGCGCACAGGGGGAAAATGATTTTGCCCCGCTGCGGAACATTTTTAACGAATGGCTGGTGAGAGATACGAGCAAGAAAATCAAGGCAGTAAAACGCTCTAAGGGCATGAGCGGAAAGCCCATCACAAGCAAGCCCGTCTATGGCTACCTCATGGACGAGGACGAAAACTTTATCATTGACGAGGAAGCCGCCCCGGTGGTACGGCAGATTTACAGCCTTTGCCTTGCCGGGAACGGTCCGACCAAGATAGCCCGTATGCTGACCGAGCAGCAAATCCCCACGCCGGGGACGCTGGAATACCGCAGGACGGGCAGCACCCGCCGCTACCACCCCGGCTATGAGTGCAAGTGGGCGACCAATACCGTGGTTCATCTGCTGGAAAACCGGGAATATACGGGCTGTCTGGTAAACTTTAAGACCGAGAAGCCGTCCTACAAGCTGAAACACAGCATAGAAAATCCCCCGGAAAAGCAGGCGGTTTTTGAGAACCACCATGAGCCTATCATTGACCGGGAAACGTGGGAACGGGTGCAGGAGTTACGCAAGCAGCGCAAACGCCCCAACCGTTATGACGAAGTGGGCTTGTTCTCCGGCATACTCTTTTGTGCCGACTGCGGCAGCGTCATGTACCAGCAGCGATACCAGACGGACAAGCGCAAGCAGGACTGTTATATCTGCGGAAGCTACAAGAAACGCACCGCCGACTGCACAGCGCACTTTATCCGCACTGACCTCTTGACCGCTGGCGTACTCTCCAATCTGCGGAAAGTTACCAGCTATGCGGCAAAGCATGAAGCCCGGTTTATGAAGCTTTTAATCGAGCAGAATGAGGACGGGGACAGACGCAGGAACGCCGCCAAGAAAAAGGAGCTGGAAGCCGCCGAGAAACGCATAGCCGAGTTATCTGCTATCTTCAAGCGGCTGTATGAGGACAGCGTAACCGGGCGCATATCGGACGAGCGTTTCACAGAGCTGTCGGCAGACTATGAAGCCGAGCAGAAAGAACTGAAAGAACGTGCCGCCAGACTGCGGGAAGAACTTTCCAAAGCGCAGGAAGCCACCGCAAACGCTGAAAAGTTTATGAATGTGGTACGCAGGCACACTACCATTGAAGAACTTACCCCTACTCTGCTGCGGGAGTTTGTGGAGAAAATCGTTGTCCATGAAAGCGTTGCCCTTGACGGGAAACGCCGGGGCAAGTTACGCAGACAGGAAATCGAAATCTATTATTCTTTTGTCGGCAAGGTAGAACTGCCCGACACCTAACCGCCCGACCTATCCGACATACCTCATGTGCCGGATAGGAACGGCAAAATTTTTTACACTTCTATTACTTCTTTATCACACATAAGCAAAGTCGCAGGGAATTAAACAGCTTATGGCGGGCGGCGGCGTCGTGCTGATTGGAACTACACTTGTTCCCTTGCTCTCAGGGCTGTTTAGCTGATGAACTCAATAATTGATAAAATTACACAAGCGATTTGCGATTTTCTGATTTCGCTTATTGAGGGTAGTTTATCAACAATGTTTAATGACGTAAACGAGAAAGTCGCCACGATTGCGGCGGACGTCGGACAGACGCCGCAGGGCTGGAACGCAAGCATATTTTCTTTGATACAGAATATTTCTCAGACGGTTATTCTGCCGATTGCGGGGCTTATTATAGCCTTTGTCTTATGCTATGAGCTAATAACTATGATTACGGAAAAGAACAATATGCACGATATAGACACGTTTATGTTCTTCAAATATTTCTTAAAGGCTGGGGTAGCAATTTATATTGTTACCCACACCTTTGACATTACTATGGCGGTATTTGACGTTGCGCAGCATATTGTAACGAACAGCGCGGGGGTAATCGGTGCGAACACGAACATTGATATATCTTCCGCGCTTGCCGACATACGAACTACTCTTGAAGCTATGGGAATGGGCGAACTGTTCCTATTAGTTTTGGAAACCTCGCTTGTTAGTTTATGTATGAAAATTCTATCCGTTTGTATTACCGTCGTAATATTCGGACGTATGATAGAGATTTATTTATATTGCTCGGTTGGAGCTATCCCGTTTGCGACAATGACTAATCGCGAATGGGGGCAAATGGGAAATAACTATTTGCGCGGACTTGTGGCATTAGGCTTTCAGGGATTTTTCATTATGGTATGCGTAGGCATTTATGCGGCGTTGGTAAACGGTTTTGTTGTAACCAATAATCTGCATACTACCATATTTACGATTGCGGCATATACGGTTGTACTATGCTTTTCCCTGTTCAAGACAGGTAATCTGTCAAAGTCAATATTTAACGCACATTAAAAATAAAAAAATGAAAGGGGGAATTTTTATTCCTTATGTTCCCGTACCAAAAGATTTAACTACCGTAAAAACAAAGGTAGCTTTTAACCTTACGAAGCGTCAGCTTATATGCTTTGGACTTGCGGCCGCTGTCGCTGTTCCGACATACTTTCTTACGCGCGGCGCGCTTGGCACAACCGGCGCGGTTATGACGCTTGTAATCGCGGCCTTGCCGTTCTTCTTCCTCGCTATGTACGAAAAGGACGGACAGCCGGCAGAAAAGATTTTAAGAAATTATATACGGTCAAGATTTTTGACGCCGAGAGTCAGACCGTATAAAACAAATAATATGTATTCGGCAATTATGAACCAAATTAAACTTGATAAGGAGGTCAAAATAATTGCCGAAGCAGAATACAAACACAAGACCAAAACAAAAGAAAAAGCACATAATATCAGCGAATAAGCCGCTTTCAGCACGACAGAAAAAGGCTATTGCGGCAGCTATCAGAAAAGCGCAAATGCAGGGCAGGCGCGCAGCGTCAGCACAGCAGACTATTCCATATAAGGAAATGTACCCGGACGGGATATGTAAAGTCAAGGATAATTATTTTACAAAAACAATTCAGTTTTTCGATATAAATTATCAGCTTGCAAGGAATGAGGATAAAAACGAGATATTTGAAAACTACTGCGATTTTCTTAACTATTTCGACCAGTCAATTTCTGTACAGTTTTCTTTCCTCAATCAGACTGTCGATATGGCGGAGTATGAAAAAGCCGTACATATTCCCGAACAGGCAGACAATTTTAATGACATACGCATTGAGTATATGGGTATGCTCAAAAATCAGTTGTCGCGCGGAAACAACGGTATTATAAAGCGCAAATTTATCACATTCGGAATTGAAGCGGATAACTTAAAGGCGGCTAAGCAGAAGTTAGAGCGTATCGAAACAGATATACTCGGCAACTTCAAGGCTCTTGGCGTACAGGCAAGACCGCTTAACGGATTAGAGCGTTTAGAGCTTTTACACTGTACTTTCAATGAGGGCGAAAAAGACAAATTCGGCTTTCATTGGGATTTGGTACATAAGACGGGGCTTTCCTCAAAGGATTTTATTGCGCCTACCTCGTTTGATTTCCGCGACAGCCGCACGTTTGGAATGGGCGGCAGAATTGGAACTGTATCATTTTTACAGATACTCGCGCCTGAATTAACAGACCGTATGCTTGCGGATTTCCTCGACCTCGATATGGGAATAGGCGTAAATATTCATATTAAGTCTATCGACCAGTCGGAAGCTATAAAGACGGTCAAGCGGAAAATAACCGACCTTGACAAGATGAAGATTGAGGAACAGAAAAAGGCGGTCAGAAGCGGTTATGATATGGATATTATACCGTCAGACCTTGCGACATTCGGCGGTGAAGCAAAGAATTTATTAGAGCAGTTGCAGAGCAGAAATGAAAGAATGTTCCTTGTTACTGTTCTTGTGATGAATACGGCGGATAACAAACAAAAACTTGATAATATGTTTTTCGCGGCGCAGGGTATCGCTCAAAAATATAACTGTGCATTAAAGCGTCTTGACTTCCAGCAGGAACAGGCGCTAATGTCAAGCGTGCCTATCGGATTAAATCAAATAGAGATACAACGCGGATTGACTACCTCGTCAACCGCTATTTTTGTACCCTTTACTACGCAGGAGCTTTTTCAAGCCGGCGATGAAGCGTTATATTACGGTTTAAACGCATTATCAAATAATATGATACTTGTTGACCGAAAGAAGCTCAAAAATCCGAATGGCTTAATTTTAGGCACACCCGGCAGTGGTAAATCATTCAGCGCGAAAAGAGAGATTGCTAACGCTTTCCTTGTAACGCAGGACGATATAATTATATGCGATCCGGAAGCGGAGTACGCGCCGCTTGTGTCAAGGCTTAACGGTCAGATTATACGGATTTCCCCGAACTCGCACGATTATATCAATCCAATGGACATTAACCTCAATTACAGCGAGGACGAAAATCCCGTACAATTAAAATCAGATTTTATACTTTCATTGTGTGAGCTTATTGTCGGCGGCAAGAACGGACTTGAACCGATTGAAAAAAGCGTGATTGACAGAGCGGTTATAAATATATACCGTCCGTACCTCGCTAATCCCGAACCGTCTAAAATGCCGATTTTGGAAGATTTATATAACGAGCTTAAAGCTATGCCGGAGCCGGAAGCGCAGCGTATCGCGTCGGCGCTTGATTTGTATGTAAACGGTTCATTAAACGTGTTTAATCACCGTACAAATGTAAATGTAAATAACCGTATTGTCTGCTATGACATTAAAGAGCTCGGCAAGCAGCTTAAAAAGCTGGGTATGCTGATTGTTCAGGATCAGGTATGGAACAGAGTAACAATTAACCGCGCGGAGCATAAGGCGACGCGGTATTATGTAGACGAATTTCATTTACTGTTAAAGGAGGAACAGACGGCGGCATATTCGGTTGAGATTTGGAAACGCTTTCGTAAATGGGGCGGTATTCCGACAGGCATAACGCAGAATGTCAAAGACCTGTTATCGTCAAGAGAGATTGAGAATATTTTTGAAAATTCCGATTTTATCTATATGCTCAATCAGGCAGGCGGCGACAGACAGATTTTAGCGAAGCAGCTTAATATATCCCCTCACCAATTATCGTATGTAACGCAGTCGGGCGAGGGCGAGGGACTTTTATTTTACGGAAATGTAATCATTCCGTTTGTAGACCGTTTCCCGAAAGACTTGAAGCTGTATTCGTATATGACGACGAAGCCGGAGGAAATACAGAAAGATGAATGATTTAACGCATTTAAGCCTGTTTACAGGTATAGGCGGAATAGACCTCGCCGCAGAAGCAGCGGGGTTTAAAACCGTCTGCCAATGTGAATGGGCGGATTTCCAGACTTCCATACTTGAAAAGCGGTGGCCTCGCGTGCCCCGATTTCGTGATATTACAACTCTAACAAAGGAGGTATTTTTTGAAAAAACAGGACGAAACAGCGTTACCCTCATTAGCGGCGGATTTCCCTGTCAGCCGTTTTCAAGCGCGGGGAAACAAAAAGGGTTTGAAGATACCCGCTACTTGTGGCCTGAAATGTGCCGCGTCATTACAGAGCTCAAGCCCCGCTGGGTGCTTGGCGAAAATGTTGCTGGGTTCATCAATATGGGGCTCGACAAAACGATTTTTGACTTGGAAAAAGCGGGCTACACTGTTCAAACATTCGTATTACCAGCTTGCGGTGTCGGCGCGTGGCATCAGCGCACAAGAACTTTTATCGTCGGCGTTGATGTTTCCCACTCCGCTTGCCTCCGACAACAACAAAAAGCAGACGGCGGCTGTAAATATGAATGTGTATCTTTCAGACAACGGGATATTTCGGAAGAAGAACAAAAACGGCGCAATCTGGAGCCTTCCGCTGTCGGCGGCGGTGTTCTATATGACGCCGGTAGCGTCGGACGGGATAAGGTCAAAATTTCCGCCGGAGGTAATGAGGAAAAGCAAGGACGGGGCGAACCTTGCGGCGCAGGTGATATTAGAGGAACAGCCGCAGTCGGAGACGGCGGCGCTCAATCCCGATTGGGTGGAATGGTTAATGGGGTTCCCGAAGCAATGGACGGATTTAAGTTGTGGGAACGGGAACCTGTCGGCGTTCCGCGTATAACGGACAGGACGGACGGCAGAGCCGACAGGCTAAAAGCCTTAGGTAATGCCGTATGTCCTCCGCAGGTGTTCCCTATACTTAAATTCATTTCAGATATTGAAACGGGAAGATGTAAGAAATATTGTGAGTTTGGAGGTGAGCAGATATAAGCAGAGAAAACAAGGATTTTCTTAACGGCAGCGGGTGCAAGGATTTTACGGCGTATGAAGCAATCAGGAATATAGAGCGCGCGGAACGCAAAAAGCTGATTGCCGATATTGCCGAGCTTGCCGCAAGACGCGGCTATGAGATTGTAAGCCCTATCCGATTAAAGGAATTAGAATAAAAAATGTCAGGAGGTATATATGTACAAAGATTACGATAATTACCGTACTTATGAAAATGACGATTTATCAGCCGGCGCCACACTTAAAGTTGAGCATACCATAATCGTTAATGAAACCGATATATTGAATTTGATTTCACAACCGCTTGAAAAAATACAGGCTATGCGTGATAATAACGTCAAAAAAGAAACAGCCGCCTTTGAAAAAGTACGGCAGTCAGCGCGGGATTGGGAAAAAAAAGCGGCAATTACAAGACAATTTGACAGGGCTATTGAGTATTTGCAAGTACCGGAGGTTTCGCATTCTTCAAATAAATGGGTAAACGACAGAGATTGTTATAACTACGATTGTACATCTATCAGTAATATGGTATATAAAATGACATACCGTATGTATGATTACACAAGCTGGCGTTCAGAAAAAACAAGACGCTGGGAAGTGAAATGGTCTATTGGCACAAATAGTCCAGTTGGTCATAATAACTGTATTGCAGAACAAGAACGCTCATTTAAGGATAAGGCGGAAGCGGAAAAATATATACAAGGCAGAATAAAAGCCTATTCACATTTATTCACGGAAATTTCCCCGCCCATTCCGAAAGAATATGAAAAATCCTTTATGGTACACGAACATCTTCTACCCGGATATGTTACAGAGAAAATGCAAAAAGCTCAGGAAGCGGCAAAGACGGAAAATATCAGCCGAAGCGCAGATAAAAAGCCGTCAATCCGCAAGGAGTTAAATTCCATTAAGGCGGCAGAGAAAAGCGTGCCGAAGCCGACGCAGACAAAAAAGCGCGATAATCTCGAACTTTAACAGCGGAGGTAATGAATGAAAGACAATGAATTTAAGGCGCGGAATAAGGACACGGATTTTTCAAAAAAGGTTGAAGCCGATACCGTTCTCGGACGGCAGAGCGCAAAAGGCAGCGCGAAGCCCTTTACTTCTTCAGAACATAATAGGTATCAGCAGAAATTTTTAGATACCGAAAAGCCGCTTGATACTTCTACCGTACAAAATCCGTCAGACAGTCAGGAAATATTAAAGCCTACCGAAAATAATACAGAACAGCAAGAGGACTTAGAGAATATTAACCTTGATAGTCAGCCGGATATACCATATTCCCCGCCGACAAACGAGCCGCCCAAAAGTGGCGGTTTTTCTAATGCCGTAACTACGGCGGCAAGAAATAAACGGTATCAGCGCAAATTTAATCAAAAGAAATTTGATGTTGATATTACTGAACATTCCGCAGATAGTACGGCGGAAGAAACGCAGCCGGATAGTGCCGAAGCCTTAAAAGATAACGGAAATTATGACTTTACCGAGCAAACACATAATCCTGATGAAGCGTTTGACCGTGTAAACGGCAATTCGGATTTTCAGCTCGGCGCGGATTCCGAAAAGGATTCCGCAGACGGCAATCCGAAGCAGCCGGATAAAAACCGAGCCTATCAGAAAAAGCGCGTCAAGACCGAAAAAACAGCAGAGTACAACATCAAAGAAGCGGTTGACGCAGGCGATACGGTTTTTGACAGAGTAACGGAAAAAGAGGATTTTGTTTTTGAAACGCGGGAAAGCAAGACGGAATTTTCATTCCGTCCGTCAGAGGATAAAACCGAAAAACAGACAGCCGGAAGCAAAAACCGCTTATATCAGGAAAAGCAATCCAAAACAGAGTCGGCGGAAAACGCCGATACTGTTTTAGATATTCCCGAAAAGGGCGATTTTCAGTTTAAGCGAGCGGAAAAGGCGCAGGCGAAAGCCGATAAGCTCAAAGGCAAGGCGGAAAAAGCACAAAACAAATTACCTCATAAGCGCAAGGTTAAAAAGCAGCGTGTTTATGATGAAAAGAAAAAGAAAGCTAAAACCCGTCTGAAATTTGAAAAAGAGATTAAGCCTCAATCCGATATATACCACCGTTCCCCTGTAAAAAATGCGGCGGATATGGCAGGTATGACCGTATTAAACAAGGCACATTCAAAAGTGAGCGAAACAGAACACGAAAATACAGGAATTGAAGCCGCGCATAAGACAGAACAGAAAGCCGAAAGCATTTTACGGTTTGGAAACCGTACAGGGCGTATGATTATACAAAACCGCAAAAACGCGCCGTATAAAAAAGCGGCGCGTCTGCAATTCAGAGCAGAGAAAGCGGAAGCAAAGGCCTTTGTTCAAAAAACACTTGCGGATAATCCCGATTTCAAGAAAAAATCAGCTTTGAGGAAATTTTTTCAGAAAAAGCAGATTAAGAAAAAATACCAGCAGGCGAAGCGCGCCGAACAGAACGCTAAAAAGGCAAAACGAGCCGCAAAGACCACAAAGGACGTTACGGTGTACGTTGTTGAATTTATAAAGCGTCATAAAAAGGTATTCGGCGTCATTCTTGCTATTGCTTTAATAATTGCTTGGATAGCAACTACAATTTCATCTTGCGCGGTTATGGGTACAACGGGCTTTAACTCAATTATGGTATCGTCATACTTTGCGGAGGACGAAGATATATACGCGGCGGAAAACTATTACAAAGACCTTGAAAGCGGTTTACAAAGTGAGATAAACAATATTGAACGCGATTACGGAGGTTATGACGAATACAATTACGATTTGGCGCAGATAGGCCATAATCCGTATGAGCTCATTTCCTACCTCACGGCGTTGTATATGGATTTCACTTTTGATGATGTAAAACAGCCGCTTGATGATTTGTTTGAACAGCAGTATATATTAACGCTTACATCTCAGACGGAAACAAGGACGGACGACGAGGGCAACGACAAGGAATATAAAATACTCAATGTTACGCTTGTAAACAAGAATATTACTATGCTTACAAATACGAACCTTACGGACGACCAGCGGGAATTATACGGTATATATCTTGAAAGCAAGGGCAACCGCGATTATTTATTTGCGGACGATATTTATTCTAATCCGGCAGCGCCGCCGAGTTATACCATACCCGGCGAAGCATTAAACGACGCTACATTCCGACGTCTTATAACGGAAGCCGAAAAATACTTAGGTTATCCGTATGTATGGGGCGGTTCTTCACCGTCAACGAGTTTTGATTGCAGCGGTTTTGTATGCTGGGTATATCAGGCGTCAGGCGTATATCCTCTATCCCGTACAACAGCGCAGGGTATTTTTAATCAATGCGCGGTTGTGTCAAGAGCGGACGCAAAACCCGGCGACATTATATTTTTTACAGGCACATATAACGCGGGCGAGCCTGTAACCCACGTCGGAATATTTGTCGGTAACGGTATGATGATACATTGCGGCAACCCTATTCAGTACGCGAGTATTGATAGTTCCTATTGGAGTTCGCATTTTTACGCCTTTGGCAGACTTGGGGGCGGTTGATATGCGTTATCTTTACAGTTGGAGCGGTGGCAAGGACAGTACGGCGGCAATAATACTTAGTCATATTCATAACTTGCCGCCGTCAACCGTCATTTTCAGCGAGGTAATGTTTGATAAGAAACGCGGTATTTCAGGCGAATTACCCGAACATATAGACTTTATCAAAAACAGAGCTATTCCCGTTTTTGAAGAATGGGGTTATACGGTTGAAATATTACACGCGACAAAAGATTATTTAGATTGTTTTCATCAGATAATCACAAAATCTAAAAATCCGTTAAGAAATGGAAGAAAAAGCGGTTTTCCGATAGGTGGAATGTGTACAATTAACAGCCGTATAAAAATAAAAGCAATTCAGGATTATTTGAAAAATGTAAATGGCGGATTTGTACAATATGTCGGAATAGCCGCAGACGAACCGGCGAGGCTTACAAGGCTTGACGGTACAAATAAAATATCATTACTTGCCGAATATGGCTATACTGAACAAATGGCTTATGATTTATGCAGCAAGTATGATTTGCTGTCCCCAATATATAAGTATCACAAAAGGGGCGGTTGTTGGTTCTGTCCTAACGCGACTTACGGCGAGTTTGCATATTTGAAGCAATACCACCCTGACCTATGGAATGAGCTTGAAATATTATCAAAGGACAAAAACCTTGCAAGTCAAAAGTTCAAATATGGGAATACATTTTCCGAAGTCGATAAAAAGATTGATGAATTTATCGCAAAACAAAAAATTTAATTTTATGGAGGTATTTTAATTATGGCAACACTTGAAAAAATCGAAAAGGATATTATAAGGACAAAAGCAAAGATAAGCGAGTATCAGCAAAAATTACGCAATCTTGAAGCGCAGAAAGTCGAAGCCGAGAATTTGCAGATTGTAAATCTCGTTAAGGCTGTTAAACTTAGCACTCCCCAGCTTACCGTACTTTTAAGCGCGTATGCAAAGGGTGATGTTCTTCTTCCCGACGAGTACGAGGAGGAATTAAAGGCTATTGAGGAAAACGAGCAGCAGGAGGACGGCACGAATGAAGAATAAAATTATTGCGATATTATCAGCAGCTTTATTATGCTTTGGCGGAATGTGCGGAATAACCGCACACGCAAACTATGACAGTACAGCAGCAGCGCCGGCGGCAACGGAAACGCCGAAGCCGGCGCGTACCATATCAACAGCGGGCGCGGGGCACGTTGTAGACAACATTTCCGACAGTGATAAATTGCAGTTTATAAGCGTAACCGCAAAGGACGGCAGCGTATTTTTTATCGTTATCGACAAGCAGAATGTAAACGATAATGTGTATTTCTTGAATAAGGTTGATATATCCGACCTTGAAGCGCTTGCAAAGGAAAACAGCGCGGCAGTACCCGCAGCAGTAAAAGCAAGCCCTACACCGCAGGCGCAGGCGTCGCCGTCGGCGGAGCCGGACGGTAAGACGAAAACCGCGCCGAAAACCGATAAATCAAAGTCAGGCAATTCAAGTATAATGCTTATTCTGATTGCGATTATAGGTATAGGCGGTCTTGGCGCGTACTATTTCAAGGTTTATCTTCCAAAAAAGAATATGGAAAACGCCCCCGATTTGGAAGATTTTGAATTTACCGACGGCGAGGACGAGGAAACCGAAAACGAGGACGATACATATACAGAAGATGAATAAAATATATTGCAATATTACTTTGTTTATGATATAATATTTATTCAAGAAATTTTATACTTACTAACAAGTAGAAAGGAGATTGTATATGAGTAAGGTTGATGAATATACAGGTAATGGAATGATTGTAGTTAGTGATGGTGAAGTTTGGGCGGTAGATGATAGCGGACTACCTGATGTAATAGGAGAAATAGGACGTGTTGAATTATCCATAGAAATGCCAGAAAACTTAATTGGCATATATCGAGTTGAGCATATAATGTTATTTGATGAAGATGATGAGGAATTATATGACGACCAAACATTAGTGGATAATACGGAATACCATTCAGAAAGAGCGTTAGTAAAAGCAGTTGCAAAAAAATACGGTATTTCAGAGGATATTATAACTGTTTTATAAAGGATAATATACAACCACAAAAACAGCACTCATTGTTGGGTGCTGTTTTTGTATGTAAAAATAAAGGAGGAATGATTAAATAAATGAAATTAGTAATTGCGGAAAAGCCGTCGGCAGCCCAGAGCTACGCAAAGGCTTTGAACATAACCGCTAAGAAAAGCGGATATTTTGAGGGAAACGGATATATCATTACTTGGTGTATCGGACATCTTGCAGGCTTGGCGGACGCAGCGGCGTATGATGAAAAATACGCGGTATGGAAATATGAGGATTTACCTATCCTACCTGAAAAATGGCAGTTTGCCATAAACAAGGGCAAGGAAAATCAGTATAAGGTTGTCAGCGGTTTAATGAACCGAAACGACATAACCGAGATTATAAACGGGTGCGACGCAGGACGCGAGGGCGAATTGATTTTCAGATTTGTATATAATATGTGTGGCTGCAAAAAGCCGTACTTCCGTTTATGGATTTCCTCAATGGAAGAAAGCGCAATCCGCGAGGGATTTAATAACCTCAAAGACGGACGCGAGTATGATAATCTTTATAATTCCGCGTTATGCCGCGCAAAAGCTGATTGGATTATCGGTATAAACGCAACAAGACTGTTTACATCACTGTATAGAAAGCATTTGAATATAGGACGCGTTCAGACGCCTACCCTTGCTATGATAGCAGAACGGGACAGCAAAATTTCAATGTTCAGGAAAGAAAAATATTATACCGTTGAAATTGACGGCGGCAATATTAAGGCTGTAAGCGATAAGATTTCCGACAAAGACGAAGCGCAGAATTTACAAGCGGCTTGCCACGAAAGGCAGGCCGTTTGTATTTCCGCTGTTAAAGAGAAAAAGAAAACAGGCGCGCCGAAACTGTTTGACCTCACAACATTACAGCGCGAAGCAAACCGAATATTCGGATATACGGCGAAACAGACGCTTGACTATGCTCAATCGCTTTATGAAAAGAAGCTGATTACATATCCGAGAACCGACAGCCGATATTTAACGGACGATATGCACAATACTGTTATTAAAATCGTTCATATAGCGTCAAAATTCGCGCCGTTCTCAAACTGTACGGATTTTAAGCCTGATACATTCTGCTTATTCAATAATGAAAAGGTATCAGACCACCACGCTATTATTCCGACGGCAGAAATTGAAAATATCAGCTTGGCGGAAATACCAAACGGCGAAAGTAATATACTTCACCTTATTATGTGCAAGCTGTTATGTGCGGTTAATTCCCCGTATGAGTATGAAACGATTACCGCAGTTTTGGAGTGCGGCGGCGTACAGTTTACGGCAAAGGGTAAAATCATTTTATTTGAGGGCTGGAAAAATATCGAACAGCTTTTTAAAAGATATATTCATTCGGACACAGACCGCGCCGAAGATGTATTTTGTATTACAAAAGGCGAAACCGTTACCGTTTCATCAGAAGTCAAAGAGGGTTATACCTCACCGCCGAAAGCGTTTACGGAGGACACTCTATTATCATCAATGGAAACGGCAGGAGCCGCCGAAACAACGGACGAAGCGGAACGCAAGGGCTTGGGAACGCCGGCGACAAGAGCGGCAATTATAGAAAAGCTGGTACAGACAGGTTTTGCAGAGCGTAAGGGCAAGTCTATTGTTGCAACTCATAACGGTATAAGTCTTGTCAGCGTTCTTCCCGAAAAGCTCACATCACCTATTCTAACGTCCGATTGGGAAAATAACCTTGCCGAGATTGCAAAGGGCAATTATCCGCCGGAGCAGTTTATGAAAGGAATTGAGGATTTGACAAGGGAGCTTGTAACCACATATTCATTCATCACAGACGAGGACAGAGCGATATTCCGCGCGCCGCGTGAGGTTATCGGTATATGTCCCCGCTGCGGTTCGGACGTACACGAAAGCAAAAATAACTTTTATTGCGCTAATAAAAGCTGTAAATTCGTTATGTGGAAAAATGACAGGTTTTTCACAAGCAAGCGAAAAGAGATTACAAAGAAAATGGCGTCTGATTTGCTCGCAAAAGGCAGAACAAAGGTAAAAGGCTTGTATTCCGAGAAAAAGGATAAGACCTATGACGCGGACGTGGTTTTAATCGACAGCAACGATAAGTATGTACATTTCAGGCTGGATTTTGACGGAAAGTGAGGTTGATATATGGCAGATACAGAAGGCACACCAGATTTTCACTTGGCCGCTTATGTTACCAATCTTGGAAAATATAACGAGGGATATTTAGTAGGCGAATGGGTGAAGTTCCCTGTTACTCCTGATGAAATGCAAGATGTATTTAGGCGTATAGGTATAGGCGGAAAAGATGTATTCGGTTCGCCGTATGAGGAATGGTTTATTACAGACTATGATTGTTATATTGACGGGATATATGATATGTTGAGCGAATATGAGAGCCTTGACGAATTAAATTATCTCGCAGACAAATTAGATGAAATGTCGGACGCGGAAGTACAGCATTTTAAGGCTATCGTTAAAATGGGCGAACATTCAGACAGTGTACAGGATTTGATAAATCTAACTGAAAATCTTGATTGCTACGAAATATATCCAGATATTACAGACGAGTATGATTTGGGATATTACCTTATCAATGAATTGGGCTGTTATGATATGAACACACTGAAAGCATTGGAAAATTACATTGATTATAAGGAGTATGGAGATGATACTGCGCTGAATGAAAACGGTGTATTTACGGATTACGGTTATGTTGTGTGTAATCAAAGTGATTTTAAAGAGATATACAACGGCAGCCGTGATGATATTCCTGACGAATACCGTATAAGCTCTATACCCGATATTGAAGCTGAACAGAAAGACGCTGTAAAAACAGAAGAAAAAAAGCCGTCAATTCGTCAGCAGCTTGCGGAAAATAAGTCAAAATCCGAAAAGACGCAATCCGTACCGTTAAGGCAAAAAAACGATTTGAGCCTATGAGGTTTGGTATCTGATGAAACGTATTGACATAACAAACGGAATTATGCGGATTGATACTAATACGGAAACATTTGATATTCAGAAAATCCAAAACCGCCGTTTTATGTATAATCCGCAGACAGGCACGTTGATTTTGGGAATACAAACACAATGCAACGATTTCTTTTATAAAAAGGTTACGGAATATCGGCGTATAGGTATAAGGTCAAATTTCAACGAGTTTGTGAGTGGCTGGGTTGGAAGCGGTAAAACGGGCGTAATAGATTTTACGCCCTCCGTTCCGACTGCCGCAAAATCTATTTTTAATAAAGCGCTTGATACGCTTATTATGTTTTACAGAAATAACGCAAATATGAAAACAGAAATAAGAGGGTTCGGCAATACGAAGCCGCAGCCTTTGGAAAATATTATAACTGAAAGAGAGGTTGAGCTAATGGCAAAAGCACAAGCAACAAAAGCGCCTGAAAAATCGGAGCCGTCAAGGGCTTCTGTACAGGCGATAGAATTATCCGGCGAAACGCCCTATGAAAAATTGAGCGAGATTTTGAAAAAGCTGGAGGACGGAGTGAAAGACATATTTAACGGCGATAAATATGCGGAATATCTTGCGTGTATGTCAAAATTCCATAATTACAGTTTTAGAAATTCGCTTTTGATTTTAATGCAAAAGCCCGACGCTTCTATGGTGGCGGGATTTGGCGCATGGCGCGATAATCACAAACGCACAGTAAAACGAGGTGAACGCGGTATTAAAATAATCGCGCCGTCCTCATACAAAACAAAAAAGCAGATTGAGAAAATAAATCCGGCAACAAACAAGCCGATTATAGGCTGGGACGGTAAACCGCTTACAGAGGAAAAAGAAGTAACTATCCCCACTTTCCGAGTTGCTACCGTATTTGACTTGTCGCAGACGGAGGGCGAACCGCTGCCGAGTTTGGGAGTTGACGAGCTTACGGGCAATGTTGCGGATTTCAAAAAGTTTTATGCCGCACTTGAAAAAATATCGCCTATGCCTATTGGGTATGAGGATATAGATACGGGAGCAAAGGGATATTGTAATTTTGAAGAACAGCGAATAGCCGTAAAAAACGGTATGAGCGAGGTTCAGCAGTTAAAAACGCTGATACACGAAATTGCACACGCTAAACTACACAATATTCTCAAAGAAAAATCAACGGAATTGACGCCCGAAGAACAAAAGAACAATCGTACAATGGAGGTTGAAGCTGAAAGCGTCGCCTATACCGTTTGTCAGCGATATGGGATTGACACTTCCGATTATTCTTTCGGATATGTTGCGGGTTGGAGCAAAGATAAGGAATTACCGGAGTTAAACGCTTCCCTTGACACAATACAAAAAACGGCGAATGAAATTATATTAGGCATTGACGAGTATTATAAAGAGCTTGCAAAGGATATTGAGCAGACCGAACAGGAAACGGATTATACACAATTTACGGGCTGGGATTTTAACGGCGGATACGCTGCAATCAATACAGACGCTAATTATCTGCAAGTATTTTTTAATGAAAAGCCGGACGATAATATCCGCGCCGAATTAAAGGCAAACGGTTTTCATTGGGAGCCGAAAATAAAAGCGTGGCAGCAGCCATTAACAGGCGAAGTCCTTAACGCTGCTGACAAGGTGGAGTATATCAGACCATTAGACGGTACATTACCGTCTGAATTTCAGAAACGAAACGAGGAACCGGCGAAGATAGCCGAACAGGACGGATTTTCTGAATTGTCGGACGCAGACGCGGCAGACGGCGCAAAAGTATTTGAGCCGGAGGACAATTCCAAAGACACACCTACCATTGACGAGCTTGAAGCAAAGGCGAAGAATGGCGAACCTGTCGCTATTATGGATATTATCGCGGCAAATGAAGCGGAAAAAGTTAAGAAAGGCAAAACGCCTTCCAAAAATGAGACATCTAAGAAAAAGCCGTCAATCAAAAAGCAGTTGGCGGAAGCAAAGGCGCAGGCAGATAAACAGCCGCAAAAATCCGAAAAGGTCAAAAATGCGGCTTTGGAGGTTTAAGCTATGCGTAAGTTTGAAAATGTGGATATTATAAATTCGCTGCGCCGAATAATGAACATAAATACAGAGCATTACAAAAATGATTTTTTTCTTGATGTTGATACAATACATACGGCAGCGTTAAGCGACAGTGCAGAAGATAAGTATTTACTTTTTATGTCGCGTCTGAACGGTACATACTGTTATTGTGAAACGGACGTCTTTACAAAAGATACATCAGCATATAATACTTGGACATACTATGGCGAACAGGCACACGACAATATTATTGCCTATGCTATTAAAATAACGGGTTTTGAAAATGAAGTCATCAAGGGCAATCTTTATGAATTAGATTATCCGAAGCATTTTAAACACGTTATAAATGTTTCGGTGTGTGCCGATAGTGTTTCCGCTGATGAAGAATTAAAATTTACTCTATCGTGCGAGCATAAACGACTTGAAAAGCTGAAATGCGGCAATATTGACAATCATATTGCGGATTTGTCAAAAAAGAAAATCAAGGCGCAGCTTGATAAAATGACGGAAGCTGAAAAGGAGGATATTATAACCCACGTCGAATTAAGCAAAGATTTTGGCGAAGCAGATTTACTAACGCAGGCAGATATTGATTTATACAATGCCATAATTGCAGAACGGACAGCGAAAAAGCCATCAATCAAAAAGCAGCTTGCGGAAAACAAGGGTAAATCCGAACCGATGAAATCAAAAACACAACAACAAAAGGAGGATATTTTACTATGACATTTTCACAGGACGAAATAAATTTGATGTGTATTTATGATACATCTGATAAGACGGAGCTTTTAAAAGAGCTCCGTTTTTCTGTTCCGTACATTGAAGATACGGAATTAAAGGAAATTACGGAAACGGTTATTGACAAGCTGGAGCGTATGACGAATGATGAATTTTCTAAGCTGGAGCTTGAACCTGATATTGATATGGAGGATTAGCCTATGGCAGATGAAAAAGATTTTAGAGAGCCGGACGGTGCTACTCAGGATTACGAATTAGACGAAGTATTTGAACTTGCTTTTGAAATAGACGCATTTTTAAGAGCGCATAATTTGAAATACAGGACAAAATTTCCTATGGAACAAAGGCAGCGTGAAATACTTGCGGATAAAATGTTAGAAAGCGACACATTTTATATTAAACATCTCATATCTTCCGTATTGGGACACGAGGGCGACGCACTGATGAACCGCCTTAATGCTTATGAAACGGAATTTAGAAAAAATCAATATTCTGTCTATCATCTGAAATCGGATTATGACAAAAAATGCGGATATAGCTTAAAGTCTGAAAGAGAAAAAGGAAATTATATAAATAAGGATATGTATGAGATTGTTCGTTCCGAACCGCTTGAACAGTATAAAACGCCTATGGAAATAGACGTAGGCTTAATGATAAATAAAGCCGCCGGCGCTGCTGTTTATCAGCCTGATTTAAGGGATATTATCGTCATAAATTATGACGGTCAACAAAAGGCATATTTCAAAGGATTAAAGGAATATACAGAAGCTCCCGAATTTACAGGGGTTCATATAACATCGGCGGCATTAAATAATTATAAAGGTCTGACGGCTTTTCTCGGAAAAGACGGTAATGTTTATTTGGGAAAAAGTGAACGCAATCTATATAATTCCGAAAAAAAATCATTGCCGTTTTATAACAATTCGGATAATTCCTTAACCTTTATTTCCGATAATAAAAAAATGTTCTCTTTCCTATGCGGTTCTGGCTGGGTATTATCTCAATCTGAAATGATAGAAAACGGAGCTTTTACAAAAAGTGATTATCAGGAATTTGCGGAATTGCAAAAAGGTGTATTATCAAAATTTGAGCCCATACGGGAAATAACCTTTAATGGTGAACCGTTCAATTATCCCGATTACAACCGTAATATTGAACAGACAGCCGAAAAACAAAAAAATGAAAAAGGAGTGTTAAAAAATATGAATGACTATAAATTTGCAGCTTTTATCGTCAACCGTTCCGAATATGACAACGGAAACAGAGAAACAAGCGGTACGGAACTGTCTTTCCCGACAGACGCGGAAACGGTAAAGCGGACATTTGCAGAAATAGGCTTACCTGAAAACGCAAGCCCTGATACATACTTTTTTGATGATTACGCTTGCGGCAATGATGATTTAAAAAAGTGTTTAACTATGTATGAAAGCGTTGACGCGCTAAATTATTTTGCTATGCGTATATCGGAATTGGAAGATACTGAAATGACCGTTTTTCAAACCGCGCTTAAAGCCGGCGAATGTAAAAATATAACGGACGCAATAAATATTACATACAATATGGAGTATTATAATATTGTTGACAATATATCTAATTGGGCAGATTACGGAAAGTATATTGCACACCGAGATATGCTTGATGAAAGAAATATGAATTATGAAGAATACGGCAAACATCACGCATACGATCATGGCGGATATTTGCTTGACGGTATTGTCTTAGAAACAGGCTGGACGGAGTTTGACAAAGTGTATGACGGTAAAAACATACCTGACGAATATCGCGTTACCGTACCTACGGAGCCGCAAAAAATGACCGTTCTAATTGTGCCGCCTATGCAGGAGCCTTATATAAAGGAAATTTCGACAGGTCTTGAAGCCCTCCAGAAAGAGGTTGGCGGCAGAATTGAAGTTGTATATCCGTTTGCGGAGCCTGTCGGTCTTATTTGTAATGACGAGGGCAAAAATGAGAGAATGGAATTAAACCGTGCGCTTTATGACGCAGAGGATAATATGTACGATATTATCGCAGGAACATTTGTATTAGCAGGATTATCTGGCGACAACTTCGGCAGCCTTGATAAAGACCAGATAAAGCAGTTTTCAGAGCGTTTTGCTAAACCTGAAATGTTTATGAGAATTAACGGAAAAATAACGGCGGTCGAGGTCAAGCCCTCAATTAAAGCAAAGTTAGACAGATTGCAAAAGGAACAAAACAATACTGATAAGCCGCAGCCGCAGAAAAAGCCGCGTGAGGAAACGCTATGAGTGATATTATACGAATGACGCCCGAACAGGCGCGGCGGAGCCGAGCATTGATAAAAAATCAATGCTGTAATTATGACAACGGGAATTGTATTTTACTTGATGACGGCGAGCCTTGCGTCTGCCCTCAAAGTATTTCATATTCACTTAATTGTAAATGGTTCAGAACAGCGGTTTTGCCGAATGATAAGGAATTGTACATAAAGCTGATGAAGCCGAAGAACAGGAAAAAATGTACGGTTTGCGGTAATGAATATACGCCGACAGGGCGCAATTCAAAATATTGTGATAAATGCCGCCGAAAGATACGATTGCGTAAAGACGCTGAACGGAAAAGAAATAAGCGGTCTATGTCCGCATTTTAAGGGAATAAAACCGCATAAAATCAAGTGTTTCAAAGCCTAAAATTGATAAAGTAATGATAGCATATCAAATACCCTTAAAATAGGATTGAAAACGCGGACATTTTATATTAAATATAGATAGGAATAACTGTTATATTAGCCGTTATTCCTGTCTTATTTTTTTGATGTAAAAAGGTATTTACAATAATAGTAATTTATGATATATTTATAAATGCGAAAACAATTTTTATATTTATAGCTTTTTTTGCATACAATTTTTTTTGGCACGAAGAAAAACATTTTTATCATATGATAAAAATGCGTACTCTTTTTAATACTTTGTGCCATATGTTACAACGTATATTGGAAAGTATAAAAATTGTTTTCGCAGACAATAGAGTATCGCATTTTTTGTGCGTTGCCTCTATTGAAGCGACGCACTTTTATTATGCAATTTTATTTAATGAAAAGAGTTGTTACATATGGATTTAAAATCTACCCTATATCAAAAATTATCAGAACAAGATAAACAAAACATAAAAGAATTAACGAATAAATATAAAACATCTGATTATACATTAGCAGAAATTTTTAATGTAAAATCCGAAATCTACAAAAACATTCCGCTCTCACAACTTTGTTTGTCTGCAAGAGTCGTGTCTGCTATTATACGATTTAAAAATATTATTGATTTAGAAAAACTACTAAATTTGACTTTGCCGCAAATATGGGGAATAAAGAATTTGGGTGAAATTGGGATTAACGAATTAGTATTACTTATTCAAAAATATATAAATGACCATACTCCTAAAACGAAGAATAGTGTACAAAAGCCAACAAACGAAGAAATCCAAAATTTGCTCAATGCCATACATTCACAAGGACGTAGCGTAAGAGAAGTTACCGAGTTGTTAGAAAAGAATATTATATAGTCAAAGAGAAAAAGGAAGCATAACCGCTTTGGTTATGCTTCCTTTTGTAAATCCTTTTTGCATAACTCTATTGCTGCGTCTTTTTCTGCTTGTGTAAAAGTATAATCCAACCAATGCCAATTACCGTTAAAATCCACATAATACAGTTGTTTATCATATTCGGACGATATAACATATTTGTCCTCGTCAGCGTGATATGAAATCTCTATTCCAAAACAATCCTCTTTATAATACTTTCCGTCTATTTTCTTTGCTTGGGCTACATATTTGCTTGGAACATCAGTAACCAATATTGCGAAAACCTTTATATCGTCTAAATCATCACAATTATCTATTTCTTCAATTTTCATTTTACGGCAGCCTCCAATAACAATTTCCTTGCGACTGTAAACATTTCCATTCCGACAGCGGGAATATCTCGATAACAGGTATCAAGTGAAAATTGCTCGTCATAATTAAATGATGTGTCTGCTGATTGATAGATTTTCTCATAAGCCGTTTTTGTTGCAGTGTCAATATCCATACCGTTCTGAACCGCTGTAATCACATCTGCAATCAATACCTTTAATTCTTCCTCCGCTTTTGCGTATGCGTCAGGTCTTAACTGTTTATCCCTCATAACGCGGATTGCGTTCTGCGCGATTGGCGATAAGATACCGTAACCGTTACCGTCTGTCTGATTTGCCATTACAGCCTTGCGGATTTTTGTATTAGCATATCCGGCAGCTAATGTGTAACCGAGCTTGCCCGTCTGCACTTCATCAAGAATATCACCTACAATATTTTCAGTGATTTGGATTTGTGCTTCTGTCGCATTAAGCGGCGCGCTTTCTCTTGGAATCGGGGCGGCAAACGCTGTTGTCGCTGTCGCTGATAATGCAGCGATTAGTGTTAGTGTAATAATTTTCTTTTTCATAGTGAAAACCTCCTGAAATTAAAATATATTTTCTCTATACTAATTATATCACTTACTATATGCCGCGCCCAGCCGGAAAAGCGCACAAGGTTTTAACATCAGCCTGTATAAAACGCCGAATGACTATTCTATCTGATTTTCTCTTGTCGGTTCGCTCCTTTGCGGAGTGTGCAGCATAGCGTCAACATTAGCTTTTACAATATCAATTTCGGACACCTCTTTTTTCGCTTTTCTGTAATCGGTATATAATTTCTGCCGCTGCTCCTCTAATTCCATACGCTGAACATTTACGCTTTCAAGCGTCGGTAATTTTCTATCGGTCTGCTCCTGCGATAAATATTTATGAGAAGCCTTAAATAAAATAATTTCCCGTTGGTGTTCCTTTTCAAACTTTGCCTTGTTATTCGACTTGACATATTTATCATATACAGGACGGAGCGCCTTATATGTGCTTATATGCTTTCGTAAAATATTTATGTCGTTCAAATTCCGTTCAACTGATTTGAACTTGTCGGCGGTATCGTCAAACTGTTTGCACGTTTCATCAATACGGCTTTCCAATTCCGAATAGCTGTTTATATTATGCTCGGTCAAATAATTAAGCGTCTTTGAAGCCTGTTTAAGATTATTGATTTTAGCCCAATGCTCGTAGCCCTTGCTTTCTTGCGCCTTAATGCAATTCTGAATATCAATAATAAGGCTGATACGGTTATCACGAATAATCGGCTTGCGTTTGCGCGATTTTTCAATCCGTTTTGTAATTCCCTCAACACTGTATCTTTCGCCCAGCGTTTGAGCTTTCAGACGTATAAACCGTTCCTGCCCTTTGGCGCGGACAGATATATATTGACCTCGTTTTATCTCATAGCCCTGTAATTCCATAAGACGCAAAAAATCCTCAAAATCTTTTACTTGCGGAATTATCTTGTCAATCTCGGTTTTCAGTTTCGCCCTCCAGCTTGTCGGTTTATTCTCATACTTGGTATTTTTATTTTTCCTTTCAGCGTTTGGTTCGACAACGGATAATCCGTATTCCTTGCATAGTCTGTCATTTATGCGGCGTGAATGGTTATACCACTTTTCATTGATGTGGATATGCTTGTAATCAACAAAACTGACGTCATTACAAATTATATGATTATGAATATGTCCCTTGTCAATATGCGTTGTCAAAATGTATTCAAATTTACCGCCCAGCAGTTCATCAGCGAAACGCTTTCCGATTTCGTGAGCCTGTTCGGGTGTGGTTTCACCCGGCGAAAATGCCTGTATGATATGACGCGCGAGATGTTCTCCCTTATTATATGCGTGTTCTCTTGTGCAATCAAATTCAATATCTGCAATTTCAGGAGTACAGGCGTATGCGTGAACAAGCAGCTTTGCGTCTGTCTTATCGGGATTTAAAATATAGTCAATGGCTTTTCTTAGGGTAGTGTCAATAGTATGGTTCGTTGTAATTGCCATATTTTATTTAACCTTTCTTGAATTTCCTTTATATCTTCCTCATAAATGGAGCCAGTTTCATTTACGCGCTTTGCAATTTGATTTATATTAACGCCGATAGAATGTAATTCCTTGTTCATTTCCTTAATGTTGGTTGTGTCAGTATAAATAATTAAACCGTCAATCGCCATTTTCCGTAAATACGCGCCTATCTGTCGTGTCGGTAGCTGCGCCATTTTCTGCTCAATTAACTGTTTTTCTTCTTCTGTTACTCTGAATTTGATTTGAATATTTCTTTTTCGCTTTTCCATATATTTACCTCCGTTTTTTATCTGGGTTTGGGATTTGTTCCCAAAATATTTTTTGTGACTTTTGCAAGGCATAGACAAACAAAAAATCGCCGTTCGGGTACCCGGCGGCTTTGCTTGCTGGTAGCAAAAACCCCTTATATATGGGTAACAAATAAAAATAAGTTTTTCTGCACATCTTTAATGAAAATATAGCAAAACAGTGTAAAAATCTTGACAATTTATAGCTTTTATAATAAAATTTATTTATTGTGATTGTGTTGTAATATACATAAAGATATTACGAATTTACTGAAAAATATTTTTAATTTACATTGAAAGTGAGATGAAATAATGACACTGTGTATAGCTTTATGTGATGATGATAAAATAGCCTTAAATAATGAGTTAAGGCTTATAAAAGATGTTTTAAATGAAAAGAAAATAAAACACTCAATCGACATTTTTAGTTCACCGCAAAAGTTGTTACAGTCCGACACTGTCTATGATATTATATTTTTAGACATTGAAATGGCTGAAATGGACGGTATTAGTTTAGCTGAAAAAATAAGTATAACAAATAAAAGCTGTTTATTCTTTTTTGTAACCAATTACGAAGCATATTTTGATAATGCGTCTAATGTGCGACCGTTCAGATTTTGGACAAAACCAATAGACAGGCGCCGCTTGGTCTATGGAATTGACTCAGCTATACAGGAGCTATACAAAAATAATCAATTCATCAATGTAATGGTAAATTCGGAAAACATACAAATATTTATCAGTAATATTATTTACATATATGTTCAAAACAAGAAAACACATATTATAACGACCAAAGGTGAAATTATTGTAAGTATTCCGTATCAGACGGTTTTTGAACAAGTAAAAGATTACACAAATTTTTTTGAGCCTTTTAGGGGATATTGTATAAATTTCAGTTATATAAAAAGATATGGCAAAGATAAAATCTATTGCGGATATAGGGAGACAGAATATGAAATATATTTGTCGCGGCGTAAGCAAGAGGATTTTCAAAAAAACTTTGCTAAATGGATTGGAGAAAAATAATGCGGATTGATTTAGGAATGGTATTAGCAATAATATTTGAATATATAATTTTTATTTATTATGCTGACACTTTATTTTACAGAAAAAGAAATAAGTATCTTTGTTATGCAATAATTGCATTAGTTTATATTGCTGATTTGTTTATATGTGCACGCGGAAAGATAGTTGTAAATACTTTAACTTTTGTTGTAATACACCTTGTTATTTTTGGCGTATGTTATCGCATTAGCTGGAAAAGCGCATTGTTTCAAAGTATTTTACTCGCGGCTATAACTTCGGCGTGTGAATTTTTAGTTATATTTATTCCATATATTAGAATTATACCTGACAATACCATAGCAATGACATCTTCACAGTCGCTTATATTGACATTTGCAAGCAAACTCTTATATTTAATTGGAATAATGATAATAAGCCGCGTATTCTGCAAAAAACAGAAAAATGTACAAGCTACCTCTCTTGGACTTTTATCTATTCCTATTTTGACTGTTATTATAATTATGCTTGTGATGAAAGTCAATACAACATCACACTTATTGTCATTGGTGTGCTTCATACTAATAATAATGAATATTATTATTTTTGCAATAAATCAAAAATTGATGATAATGGAAACAGAGAAAGCAGAGTTGGAAGCTCAGCAATTAAAAGAAAAATTTGATTATGACGAATATATGATGTTAAAAGAAAATAATCAGCAAGCCTCAATACTTAATCACGATTTCAAAGAACATATAGGTGCTTTAAGCTCTTTAATCGGAGCTGATAATGAAACCGCTCAGGAATATATAAAATCTATTTGCGGCAAATTTTCTCAGCCTAAATTTATTGAATATTCAGATAATAAAATCTTAAATGTGCTTTTATCTAAGAAGAAAGAAGAATGTGAAAATCAAAATATACAATTTTTGATAGATCCCATACGAGCCGAGCTGTCGTTTTTTAACGATATGGATATTGTAACTATATTTTCTAATTTAATAAATAATGCTATGGAAAGCTGCGCCCATTCATCAGAGAAAAAAATTTATTTGAATATACATACTGAAAATCAAAATTTTATAGTTATAAAGATAGAAAATACATCAGATATAGAGCCTATTGTAATAAACGGCAGACTAAAAACTCACAAGGATAATGCGAAGCTGCACGGTATAGGAATGAACAGTATCAGCAGAGCATTATCAGCTTATAATGGTTCTTTGGATTGGAAATATAACAAAGAACAAAAGATATTTTCCACAACGATAATAATACAAAATTTAACCGCTTAGGCAAATATACGACCGCTTAGGCAATTTGGGTTGACTTAAATAACATTATTTGCTAAAATAATTTCATCAAAAGAGAAGGAGGAATTTACTATGCTATTAAGTAGAGTAAAAAAGTTGTGTCAAAAAGGAGCGTCATTTGCAATCAAGGCATTGCCTGTTATTGTACCTGCATTTCTTCTTTTTCACACAAACTCAACCTGCTGTATTGTAAACGGTCAGCCGACGCCGCCGAACAGCATAAAAAAGTACAGAAAGTTTTAAGCTATGATACATAAAATTTCAGAGAAAGCAATTATGTATGCAATCCTCAATAACTACATAAAACAGGAACAATATGACGAATATGTATATGCCCTTGAAATTATCTTAAATATATTGATTACAGATATTACTATGATAATTATAGGACTTGCTATGGGTATGATATGGGAATGTATTTTATTCTGGCTCGTATATAAAATCTTGCGTAAATATTGCGGAGGGTATCATTTCTCAACATCGCTGAAATGTTATTTATCATCTTGCATTATGTGTCCGGTTGTATTGGCAGTTGTAAGGTATGTTCCGTACAGTATGACCGTATGGGGCTTGCTTACCTTAACAGCGCTGATAATACTTTCTATTCTTTCACCTGTTGAAGCGGCGAACAAGCCGCTTGACGAAAAAGAACAGCGGATATTCGGAATAACGGCGAGAATTTTAATAATCATAAGTGCGGTATGCTGGAGTGTAACAGCCATAGTCTTTCGTCAGCTTATATTATCTAAAATCATATCGCTTAGTATTATAAGTGTTGCTGTGTTTGTTATAGCCGGTAAAATGTATTTAACTGTACGAAAACACAATTAAGAATTACCCTTATCCAAAAAAGGATAAGGGTAATTTTTTGTCAAATTTTAACCGCTGGGGCAAATATACGACCGCTTAGGCAAAAGCTATTGACATCAAAATTTTCCTGCCGTATAATGCAGATATAAGCAAAACAGCTTATTATATATCCCCTCACAACCAATCACAATATACCTATGGGATATATGGTAAATTGTTTATGATTTATAAACAGGGATTGAGTACATACGAAACGGTGCATTGTCTGATACGGACAGTTTGTAAAATCTGAATATGCGCGATAAATGCTATTTCTCAATGTTAGTTTAGTGAGCTTATCACATAGGGGCAAACCCGATATTTTGATGTTGCAGAAAAGCATATATCAAGCCGGCAAAATGATACGCGTATCGGCATAGGACGGTCTTATGGATTTTCTGTATGGATAATGCAAAGTTTCAAAAACAAAAAAACAAATATAATGCTGATTTTATGTTAGACATAAAACAAGAGATACCCTCAATCTTAAATCTACGCACGCAAGCCTGATTAAAGATAAATAGAGTACCTCTCTTATTACCTCAGTATATACAAATTCCTTTGATTTGTCAAGTGATGTATAAGAGCTTGTTTTATGAAAGCAGGCGAATTGGCGTTATGACAAGAAAGGACGATTTATTATGAAATTGAGAAAGATTATTACAATGGGTTTGGCTGCTATTATGGCAGTATCGGCTATGAGCATTTCGGCATTTGCGGCAAACATTCCTATGCGTTCTGAAGTGGACACAAAAGCTGCATCAGCGGATAACCCAGTAACCTATCGTACCGAAGACGGAATAAAAATCACGATTTATGACCCTAATATATCGCTTGATTTTGCAGAAAAAGAAGAGCCGGAAATCGCATTAGCTAATGCGAGCGGAAGAGTTTATATTCCTAATATCCAAACAGGAGTAGGAAATAAGACAAACTCTTTCTCTGCTGACGGCAATAGCATTGTAAAATTTGGACTTTCAATATGGGAAGGCGGTCCTAAATACAATGTAGCATTATACAATTCAAAAAATGTTTGCTTGGCAGTAGCTGAAGATGTCCCTAAGAGCAGCGAGGGTACACTTGATGGTACAGGAAGTGACGGGGATTATTACTTTAGAGTAAGCACATACTACACCGCAGGTAATGCCTCATATTACGCATATACTATTTCAAAATAATACAACAGTTTATGGAGTATGCTTGTAAAGAGCATACTCCATTTTAATTAAATATATGTTCTCTAAATTTTATAGAAAGGATTATTTGATTTTGATGAAAGCAACAAAAATACTTATTATTTATTCATTGATATTTATATTGTTAAACTCTACCATAGTTCTTGCTGAACAGCGTAATGGAATATATGAACCATTAGACTATCTAAATGACAATACGCCACTCAGTATTGCCATTCCGTCAAGCAATGCGTGGAAAACGGAAATAGCAGCGTCAGAAATCAATTCGGAGTGGAACGACAACGACGAATTCAGCATTGTCAATTTTGACAATGCCGATATGTCATTTGATAATAACAATGTTTTGACAATGACTTTTAATAATGTTGACTATGAAAATGGAAACCTTGTTGTTTTACTGTTCCATAACAAAACCAAAGACGAATATTCGGCATTGCAGATTGATTTTTCAGAAACAGGCATACCTACTTTTCAATCTGAAATTCAGCGCGACAGAGTTATGAAGAACAGCCTTAGCCGTTCGGGTTCAATTATTGTTGACGATAATATTCCTGAAACAGTGAATGACGCAAAACAGGAATACAACAAAAATGTTGAGCCTCCTATGGATATTGTCTTAGCGGACAGTCAGGGCGCAGAATATAATCCTGTTCCGTACACGGACGCAGGCAGCCGCCAATCGACAACCACATCATCAACAAAGTTTTATGTTTATAACGCTAACGGTATAAAACAGGATAATTTGACAGCAAATGAACCGTTCTATGCTATTCAATACCTGTCAAAGAACAGAAAAACAAATTGGTATGTGGCGCAGTCTAATGACGGAACGGTGGTATTTAAGTACGAGCCATACAATACAAGTAAATTTTATTTGTTTCAATTCGGCAATTTCTACGGAACGGCAACAACAGCCGCAGAGGTTAAGGATTGGACTTCTTATGCTTTATATTCCCATTCCGTAAGAGCAGACGGCGTTTACGGCAGCAATACAAGCGGCAGAAGCGAGCCTCAGCCGTATTCTCATTCTTATTCATCAGCGATAAGAGCGCCGGAAGTGTGGGCGTTAGAGGGTAATACAGGCGCATATGTTTATAAAAAGTCAATAAGCTATGACGGCTACAAGTCAATGTCCTCAAAAGTTCTGCTTTCTCAGGCAAAATTGAAATTTGACAGCGATACACCTACAAACGCATATATCTATATGTCCTCTAACAGTAATCATTCATCAGGTGCGATTGCTTGTGACATAGGCTTGATAGGTGCGCCGAGAGTGTGAGAAAAAGTCTGTAAAAAATAATCCTTCTATGATAGAATATAAATAAATCATAGGAGGAATTTTTTTA